>DBFJSK010000191.1:0-11209 GCA_048403675.1 Tannerellaceae bacterium
GCCAGTATAGGAAAAGACAAAGTACGAGATGTTTCATACGTTTTTTCTCCTTTCTCCGCTTAATAACCGGGGTTCTGTTTCATTACCTCTTCGCCGCATAAATCAATCACGGCCTGGGGAATCGGAAAGTATTCGTGTACCCCTTTTACAAACTTCGCATTCTGTAGATGGGAACGGAATTGTTTTTCCTTATTAATATACGCATTAATCACCTCGGCGGCTATACCCCAACGTACCAGATCGAAGAAACGTTCGCCTTCATGGGCCATTTCCAGCCGGCGTTCTGTTCGGAGAGCCTCCAAGGCCGTTTCTTTCGAAGCGAAAGGTTGTGCATAAGGCTTTACCAAATAATTGGCGGCGTTTTTTGTACCGTCGAGCGTTCGTACATACTGGCTTTTTTCGGCTCGTTCGCGCACCTGGTTAATGCAAGCCCGACCGGTTTCCAGATCACCCGTTTCGATAGCCGCTTCGGCTTTCCAAAGTAACACGTCCGCATACCGGATCACATAAACGTTCAACGCGTTCACGTAGGGCCAGATCGTCAGGTAATAAGTGGAGTTGACCGATACCAACCGCTTTTTCGGGCTGTACGGTCCATACACCGTGGCTTCGCGGGGCGTCCAATCGTATAACCCCATGTCCAGGAAAGGCAGGTTCGGACGGGCCACCGTATGATCCAGGCGGGGATCGACAAAATCGGTTTGCGTTACATCTTTCCCGTCGGTGGCAGGCAAACCGTCGGCTGTGGTTTTATAGGCATTGACCAGATTCTGCGTGGGCCTCAAAAAGCCATACTGCGGATAAGGGCCGCCCGGAGGCAACAAGCGATCGCCCGGATTTCCGTTATAATTATTGGGAGAACCGTCTTTAATGGAGCATTGGATGGCAAACACAATTTCGGAGCTATTGTCGTTCTCGGGTAGAAATACGTCTCGGAAATTCGGCAATAACGCATAGTTGCCTGACCCGATCACTTCGTTGCAAGCAGCCAGGCATTCGGACCATTTCGACTGAAAGAGGTATACCTTAGCCATATAGGCCCGAGCCGCCAGTTTCGTAGGCCGTCCGTAATCGGCTTGGCGGTCGGGGAGTACGCGGTAAGCCGCTTCCAGATCAGACAGGATTTTGGCCCATAATTCGTCGGAGGTAAATTCCATATTCGATTTTCGGGCATATTCTTTGGGATCGATCACCGTCTCGTCAATATAAGGAATCTGGTTGTAAATGATTTTCAGGTTGAAATAAAAATGCGCCCGGAGGAACTGCATCTCGGCTATCCGCTGTTCTTTCTGGGGATATTCACTTTCTCGGAGCATGCGCATGGCCTGGTTACACCGCTTCACGCCCTCGTAGAGCGCCAGCCATTTCCGTTCGAAAT
This sequence comes from Tannerellaceae bacterium, assembly GCA_048403675.1. Lineage (GTDB taxonomy): Bacteria > Bacteroidota > Bacteroidia > Bacteroidales > Tannerellaceae > Parabacteroides. The sequence goes on from DBFJSK010000191.1 coordinate 1,379, forward strand.
CGAGGATGGTGGGGTTGGTATTGAATATTTCCATCAGATGTACCTGATTTTGGTCGCCCGTACCACCACCGCCTTTATAGGCATCGTCGGAAACCACATCTCCGAATTGCCAGTTGGAACAGGCTGAGTTAAGCCCACTGCTCGCATCGTCGAACTGACCGTCGAGCACCGAATAAGCCGAAATCACCAGCCCTTCGATATTTTCATTCTGCTTGGCCTGGTCGGGCGTTAGTTCGCCTACCGGTTCTTCGGAAAGAAACGAATCGCTGCAAGCGCAAAGCGCCAGACAAGAAAGGGCCATATAAATAATCTTTTTCATATTCTTCTGATTTTAAGGTTAGAAACTCACATTCACGCCCAATGTAAACGTGCGCGACATCGGATAAATTCCCCGATCGACACCCAGATCGAGGTTGCGGGAATCGGACGAATAACTTTGCAGGCCCACCTCCGGATCGATTCCCTCGTAGCCGGTAAGGGTAAACAGGTTCTGCGCCTGCACATAAATATAGGCGCTGTTCATCCGCAGCTTAGCCGCCATCGCGGGGGGCACGGTGTACCCTACTTTCAAATTTTTAAGCCGGACAAACGATGCGTTATGCACATAATAAGAAGAAGGACGAATATTATTGTTCGGATCGTCCATGGTTACGCGCGGCACACTCGTATTCGTGTGATCGGGACGCCAGGCATCCAGGATACTGGAATTTTTATTATGTTGCGACTGGTTGAAGAACTCGCCCAGGTAACGCGTCAGATCGTATACCTCGTTTCCGAACACGCCTTGAAAGAAAGCGCTGATATCGAAATTCTTGTAATTAAATCCCAGCGTAAGCCCCATCGTACAGTCGGGCAACGGGCTGCCTACGTAAGCGCGGTCGTTGCCGTCGATCGCCCCATTGCCGTCCACGTCGCGGAAACGGATATCCCCCGGCTGCGCATTGGGCTGCAATAATTCTCCCTTGGCATTCTTATAGTTGGCGATTTCTTCCTGGCTTTGGAACAAGCCGTCGGCGGTATACACGTAGAACGAACCGATCGGACGCCCCACAGCGGAGCGGGAAATTTCCTGGTCGAAATTCACCGAATGTAATTGGCTGCTCGGTACGCCGATATAAGCCACATCCTCGTTCAGCTCTGTCATCTTGTTTTTGATGACCGAAAAATTGTAAGCTACGCTGAATCCCATATCGGCATTCAACGCTTTCTTGTAGCTGATTTCCGCTTCCAGCCCCTTATTATTCATTTTCCCGATATTGTCCCATACCGTCTGATTGGTTCCACCGATCGTAGCGGCCAGCGGACGCTGCCAGAGCAAATCTTTCGTATCTTTGTTAAACCAATCGATAATCACCTCCAATTCATTGTCGAAAAATCCCAGATCCAGCCCCACGTTGGTCTGCGTGGTCGTTTCCCATTTCAGATCCGGATTGCCGTTGCGCGTCTGGGTATAACCCGAGTTGACGGCAAACTGATTCCCGTCGATCGGATAATTGGAATGGTTCAGATTGCTTTTATACGAATCGATGGTAGAATACGAGGGCACGTCGGAGTTGCCGTTTTGTCCCCATCCCACACGCACTTTCAAGTTGCTGATCGCCTCGCATCCGAAAAAAGCCTCGTTGCTAATACGCCATCCCACCGAAGCGGCGGGGAAATTTCCCCATTTGTTGTTTCCCAGGCGGGAAGAACCGTCGCGCCGGAAGGTAAAAGCCAGCAAATACCGATTGTCGAAATTATAATCGGCCTTTCCGAAATAAGAAATCATGCTGTATTGGGTGGCCGAACCTTCATTCTTCTGCGTGCCGCTATCGCCGGCATCCAGGTAACGGAAGTTCGGATCGTCGGAAGCGAACCCGTCGCGGCTGGCGGCGAAATACTCATTGCGGTTGCGCATGGATTCCATACCAGCCAAGAGGTTGAGGTTATGTTTGCCGAATGCCTTATTGTAATTCAACGTATTGGTAAATACCCAGTTGAACAGCCAGTTATTGCGGGTATCCAACGAGCTGAGCGCTTTCAGCACATTGATTTCCTTAAATTTGGCGTTAAACGTACGGTTATACTTGTTCACATAATCGGCTCCGAAGGTAGTTTTAAATACCAACCCTTCCCACAAATGAAGCTCGGCATAGATATTACCTACCAACCGACTGACTTTGTTTTTATTATCCTTGTTGCGATAAAGTTTGCCCATCGGGTTTTCAATATCCGAGAAAGGATTGCCCGCATACTTCCCGTCCAGATCGTATACCGGCGTGATGGACGGAAATTTGTAGGCATCGTACAGGATGCCACCCAAAGCGGAATTATTCTGTACCGACGTACCCCAGGAATGCGAGAACGACATATTTTCGCCGATACGCAAATGATCGTCGAAAAGTTTGTACTCGGAATTGAACCGTCCCGTGAGCCGTTTGAAATCGGTATATTTTACCAAACCTTGCTGGTCGAAATAGCCCACGGAAAATAATTGGTTGCTCACCTTATCGGCTTTCGAAAACGACACATTGTAGGATTGTACTACGGCTGGGCGCAAAATTTCGTCCACCCAATCCACATCGGCCGAGGGGATACGTTGGTCTTTATCCAAATAAGCCGGGATCACAGCTTCCGCGCCCGAGCCGTAAATATCGTTTACGGGAGTTTTCCCGTCATTTTTCAGAGCTTGCCAAAGCATATCGCCGTATTGCTGGGCGTTGAGCATCTGGAGTTGTTTGGAGGATTGCTGCACGCCGACATAGGCGTCCAGATTGACGCGGAACTGGCCCTCTTTCCCTTTCTTCGTGCTGATAATTACCACCCCGTTGGCGGCGCGGGCGCCGTATATAGATGCCGAGGAGGCGTCCTTAAGCACTTGCATCGATTCGATATCGTTGGGATTAAGGAAATTGATGCCTCCTTCCACCGGCACACCGTCGATGATATAGAGCGGATCGTTATTGCGGATCGTACTGAAACCGCGGATACGGACGGCTACGCCCCCACCGGGCATATTGTCGGGCATGACGTTGACTCCCGAGAGTTTGCCCTGCATCATTTGGTCGACACTCGATACGGGCGTGTCTTTCAGATCGTCGATTTGCAGGATGGAGACGGCACCGGTAAGATCTTTTTTCTTTTGTACGCTATAGCCTACCACCACCACCTCGTCGAGTTTCTGGGTATCTTCCTTCAGGCTAACGGCATATTCGCTCCGGTCGTTTACTTGAATTTCCGTAGGCATATAGCCGATATACGATATGGAAAGGACAGCTCCCTCGGGTACATCGAGGCTAAAACCGCCATCAATATTGGTAATCGTGCCGTTGGTAGTGCCTTTTACCGAAACGTTGGCACCGATGATGGGGTTGCCCGAAGCATCACGGATGGTTCCTTTGACGATTTTCGAGGCTTGTTGTTCTTCAACAGGACGAGAGGCTTTTTTGATAATAATATAGCGGTCGTCCACACTATATACCAGATCGGTTCCGGCTAGAATTTTTTGCAGGAGTTGTTGCACGGGTTCGGCTTCAGCCCGGATCGACACGAGGCGCCGGTTATCGACTTCGACATTGTTGTATACAAATATTAAGCGAGTTTGGGCTTCGATCCGGTTGAATACTTCCCGGAGGCTGGAATTGGTCAGATGGAAGGTAACTTCGCTTTTCTGTACAAAAGCGACCGAGGTTTCGGCGGTGCTTCCGGCTGCAGACTGGGTTACCAGCAAGCAGAAAAGCGGCAAGGTGTATACCAGATGATTTTTTAGTTTCATATTGTATTATTTTTAAGTGATCTTTTATTCAACGCGACTCCTTTGCCTAGGTATAGGCATCCAATAAAGATGGCTGAGTTAGGTAATCCGAATTTTTATGCCTATGTATGCCTACAGCACGTTCAAAGAGCAAATTCGCTCTGCAGGATCCGTCGTCTAAATAATGATTCATGACAGGTTAACAACAAATTTGTTTTTTTGAAAGGTTCGTGTAAAATGATGATTTCGAGCGGTTTTACAGGCCGTCTCTTTTCAAGGCATAGGCTATTCTTTTAGTAGGTTGTACTTACTCAATTATTAGTTGATTTCCTTCTCTTTCTATCCGGAAATAGAGTATTTCTGCCAAGGTGGAAAGCACGTCTTCGAGCGACTCGCGATGGATAAATTTGGCCGTTACGCGCGCCGAATTCAGCCTCGGGGGATAATTGATGCGGACATTGTATTGAAGTTGAAGGCGGTTGACAACTTCTGCAAACGCGGTTTCGTCGAAAACGATCTGTCCGTCTTTCCAGGCTGTATAGGGAGCGAGAGGAACATCGGATATTTGAAAACGGGTTTGTCCCGAGGTATAACAGGATTGTTGAGCCGGCGCCAGGAACACCGGTTCGACCTGCGCGTCGGAGGGAACCGAAAGGCGAACTTTTCCTTCCGAGAGCGTAGTACGAACGGTACCGGTCTGGGGATAGGCGGCTACACAGAAAGCGGTACCAACTGCTTCGACATCGACCAAAGCGGTATGAACGATAAAAGGGCGGCCTTTGTCGGAGTAAACACGGAAATAGGCTTCGCCGGCAAGGTAGACCGACCGAGTACCACCCGTAAATTCTTCGGGGGCAATAAGTAGGGATCCGGCATTGAGGGTAACGCGAGTGCCGTCGGCCAAAAGAAACTCTCTTTTTTCTCCGGGAGGTACGGAATAGGTTTGATTTGCCAGGTATATTTTTTCCACCGGCTGCCGCCCGGTGACCAGATAGGCGCAAACGGCGCCCACGAGGGGTAACAACCAGAAAGCGGCGGCGTGGAGACTGCGGCGTAACAGGATACGGCATGGACGCCGGGAAGGAAGGCGACGCTCGTGCTGCTGTATTCTATCGAGCACAGCTTCCACCGAAACGTTTATTTCGCTTTCTGAAGGCTGGTAGGCAGGGTGCTCCCAGAGTTTTTTGAAGGAAGGTTCATCCATTTTCTCGCGGGCTTTTTATTTCCTTTATACTAGGAATAGCCGCAAAGGATGTCTTGCACGTAGTCGGAAAAGGTGTTTTTTAAAGAAAAAAGCAGAGCAAATAGTTTTTTTCGATCAACCGGCGCAACATACGAAGGGAATTGGAGATATGTTTTTCGACGGTACGCTTGGAAATATGGAGTTTTTCGGCAATTTCGGGGTTAGTCAACCCTTCCTCGCGGCTCAGGCGAAAGACGTACCGCTGTTGGGGCGGCATTTTCTCGATGGCTTCGTCGACAAGGCGACGAAGTTCTTCCGAGCAAAACCGTTCTTCTGTATCGGCTTCGACCGTTTCTTCCCGACAATTATCTCGGTAGCGGGCTTCTATTTCTTTGCGGCGATAAAACTTGCAAACAGTGTGCCGGGCGATGCTATACAAGTAGGGATCGGGAGAACAATCGGTTTGCAGCTTTTCCCGATTGAGCCATAGCCGGAAGAACACATCCTGCGTAATTTCTTCCGCCAGATCACGGTCTTTCAGCAAGGTATAAAGAAAAGCGAATAACCGGGGATAATGCAGACGGTAAAGTAAGGAAAAAGCTTGTTTGTTTCCCGCTTTGACTTCTTTGATAAGTGAAATGATTTCGTTTTGCATCTTCTTTCCCCGCTTTATTTAGGTAGACGGGGCGAAAATTACGAAATATTTCGGGATAAACAATTTATTTCACCGTCTGCGCGCAGCAGCCTCTTTTTCCTTCAAGGCTTCGCGCCGGGCTTTCTCCCGGGCTTTCAGCTTTTCTTTATAAGCACGTTCTTTCTCGCGGCGTTCTTTCTCTTTTTGCTTGAGACGCGCCTTATAAGCCCGTTCTTTCTCTTTGCGGACTTGTTCGCGGGCTTTCAGCTTAGCTTTGCGGTCGGCTTCGGTTTGTTTCAGCTTGGCTTTACGATCGCGTTCGAGCTGCTTTTCGCGTTCGGCTTTCGCTTTTAAAAGGGCTTGTTCTTCTTCCGCTTGTTTTTTGCGCAAGGCCTCCTGTTCTTCCGCCTGTCGTTTCTTTTGCTCTTCTTCCGCTTGCTTCTTGGCCTCGAAGGCTTTACGGGCTTCCTCCTGACGGGCCGCTTCTTCGGCGGCTTCACGCGCCCGAATTTCCCGGATTTCTTGAAGCGTCATGCCCTCGTCTGCAGGAGGAATGCCCCTAGAGGGCACGGTATCCTTCTTTTGCCCAGCGAGCGAGTCGGGTAAAAGCGGCAAAGCAGGTTCGAACGGGGCGGCGGGAATGATTTCTTCGCGCTGCGTTTCCGCTTCCTTCGCTTCTATTTCCTTCGTTTCCACTTTGCTCGTTTCCGTTTCTGCTGCTTTCGGTTCTTTCGATACTTCCGGACTTGCCGTTTGCACCGTATCGCCCTCGATAACCGTTGCTTCCGGCGTGGCCATTCCCTTTGCATCCGAAGGTGCCGGAGCAGGCGATGCATTGGCTTCTTCCTCTTCCACAGCCTCCATACGGGCCTTCCAGCGGGCAATCAGTTCGGGCGCTGCCTGTTCGAAGTTTTCGGCAAAGAAAGTAAGGTATTCATCGAGTGTTTTTCCGCGCATCAGCGTTTCGTAATTATCGTCCGAGATGGGAACGATCATAACGCCCTTATCGAGCGCGCCGGCATAGCCGTCTTTACCATAGATCATGCCGCAATAATACAGCACCTCATCGAAATTGACGAATCCGCTTATCTCGAACAGCGTAACGGGGCCTGCCTCCCGGAAGCTCAGATCGAACTCCTTCACCATGAAATTGGCAAAGTTGTAAGCGGCCACGGCAAATAGCAACTGATTCTTATCCACGCTACCGGTAGGATAAACAAACAGCAGCCGATAAGGCATATTCGTTTCAGGGGTAAAGACACGCGCCGAATCGGCAGCCGAAAGCGTTCCGTCGTCGCCAACACCAAACCGCAGATTCCAAGTCATGCCCGTCACCGAACCTTGCACCAGGGCGCGGCCACGCAATACGCCTTTCAGCATTTCCCCGGCTAATTCCGTCACATCCGCCTCGGGGTACTTCTCGACCAGCGCTTTCAAAGCTTGCTTGAAACCTTCCGGATCGCCGGCTTGCACATAGGTCAGCGCATCCAGGAACATAAATTTCGGAAGCAATTCGGCCAACGGATATTTAGCGCTGATCTGCCGATAATTCCGACGCACAGCCGACGTATCGCCAGCCAGATAACGATGGTACGTCTTCTCGTAAATGGAATCCTGCACCGTATCCATCATCCGGATATTGTATTCGTAGTTCGGATCGGAGACGGCTACCGCATAATCGCTATCGGGGAATTTCCGGTTCAGTTTGGTTTTATAAGCGGCAGCAAGCGCCTGGTCGCCCGTGCGCAGCGCCATCAGATAAACCTGATAATAGCTTTCCAACAGATTAGAATGATCGGGGAAGCGGCGTTCGAGCTCTTCGAAAGCCGAAATCGAAAGCGGCAGATCGTCGAGTTTGTCTTTATAGATCATCGCCATATGGTAAAGCCCGTCGGCAATAATCAGATTCGAGGCGGCTACATCTTCCGCCGTCAACGGAAGTTGTTGCAAATAATATTCGCGGGTATGCGCATCGTCGACCGCTACCGGAGGCAAATCGCTATCCAGCGAATCCACACGCAACGGATTCCCTTCGGGATCGAGGCGCGGTTCACTCCCAACCTCGTCTTCTTCCTTATTTTCCAGAAAAGTAGACATTTGTTTTTTCCGCCGGCGCCAGTTATCCTCCAGCGGGCGCCGCCCCCACTTCCGCTGGAACTGGTTTTTGCCCTGCGCCACCGTCTGGGGATTATAAAAATAGAAGCTCGAACCGTTCGCCCCGGCCGGCAAAATCACCGTATTTATTTCGGTACCCGCCCGGTTGATACCGGTGCCTTTCGCTTCCTGGTCGGCCAGATAGGCTTCTTTTTCGGCCAGCGCTTTAGCCTCTTCTTCCTCTTTTTTAAGATTCTCGATCACCTTGTCGATCACCGCCAGCCGTTCCGGTTCCGGCATCCGGGCCAACGTCTGCAAGCTATCTTGCAGATGAACGGCTTCGGCGTGTACGACCAGCTCGTCGAGAACAGCCGACAGTTTCGATACCCGTTCGTACTCCTTATATTCTTTTTGCAACCCGGCCATCGCTCCGCTGAAACAAGGCTGCGCATGGATGTAATCGCGCATGGAAAAATACAAATCGCCCAGCTTGATCTGGCAAATCGCCTTATCGATACCGTCTCGGGTGCTTTTTTCAATCCCCAACTGATAGTTCCGAATAGCCGCGGCCGTATCTTCCCGGCTGAGGTACACATTGCCCAACGCATAATACACCTGATCCAGATAATCCTTGTTCTTTTCGCTTTTCCCCATCCGGCGCAACATTTTCACCACTTTTTGATAATTGCCTCCGGTAAACACTTCCGTCTGCCGGATACGAGCCGCAAACTCCAATTCGTAAGGAGGATTCGAACGCGCTACTTCGCCAAACGTACGGTAAGCCAGCCCGTCAATCTGGAGGTCGGCATACAATTGGCCCAACAGATACTTCATCCGCTTGCGCTGCAATTTATTCTTTTCGGCTTTGATGGCCGTTTTCAGATAAGGAATAGCCTCCTCCAACTTTTGTTCCTTGATTAAATAATCCGCATACACCGCCGCATACAAATTCAGTTGTTTGCGGGGGATACCGTTGGTATTCAATTTCGCCAGAATATTTTCGGATTCGAAAAACCAGCCCATTTCGGCATAACAACGCGCCTGCCACAGACGCGCTTCGGCCACCACCTCCTCTTCGTTGGCGTAATGGCGGATAATATAGGAAAAGGTAGCGGAGGCCTGCAAAAAATCGCCGTTATAGAACTGGGCTTGCCCCATAAGCAACCAGCATTTTTTCAGGAAAGGATTATATTCCTCCTGCTCTTGCAAAGCACGTTGTTTGGGATCGTTGCGCCAACCGGGCTTTTTGCGGGGTTTGGTTTTGATAGAATGAAGCTTGATCGCTTTATTACTCTTTTCGATAGCCCGATCGAAAGGGCCGCCCGGTTCGGCTTTATCCTTGGGCAGCGCACTGACAGGGTACATATAAATCCGGTCGGAATAATTGTCCTTATACCCCCCGATCATGCTTTGCAACGCTTCGTCGAACGACGTTTTCCCGTTGAAATAGATGTTATACCTCGAATTGAACGCATGATAAAAACGGCTTGCCTTGGTGTTTTTCTTCGTACCGCACGACCAAAGCAAGAATAACGCCCCCAATGTAAGTATCGTGTAAAAAACTTTCTTCATTTTTCCTGCCGGCTACCGCCCCGCCTTGGGGAAGTATGTCTTTACCTTAACGTCGGAAGAGGGGTTTTATTGCTTTGAGCAGCAAAAAGAGTACCACTAATACCAGAATGATAAAAGCGCCCGAAGGCACATTGAGATAGTAGGAAAGCACCAGCCCGGCTACACACCCCAGAAAACCCACCACGATACTGCCCCAGATCATTTTCTTGAAATCGGAAGTAAACATATTGACCATGATCTGAGGAAGCGTTAAAAGGCTCATCAACAACATGATGCCCACCAGGCGGATAGAAAGCACGATGGTCAGAGCGATAAAAAACATCATCATATACTCGATCGCTTTCACAGGCAAATGTTGCGTCACGGCAAAATCGCGGTCGAAAGCCACATACACGATGTTGCGCAGGAACAAGACGCAAACCACGCTCAGCACCCCCGCCAGCGCCCCTATCCAACGAATATCGGCCGCCGAAATGGTCAGGATATTCCCGAACAGATAAGCAGAAAGATTAGGCGCATACCCGGGAGTAAGAAAAATAAAGATAACGCCCAGCGCCATACCGAGCGACCAGATTCCGGCAATCGCCGAGTCTTCCCGCACATTTTGGGTTTTGC
>DBFJSK010000192.1:0-9521 GCA_048403675.1 Tannerellaceae bacterium
GCTCTACCAACTGAGCTACTTCCGCGATAACGGGTGCAAAGATAGAGGTAATTTTGATATTTCCAAAACTTCAGAGCACTTTTTTTCAGCTTTTATGCATTCCACACCCGTTGTTATTCTTTATCTCACTTTTTACCAGGCTTTTTCCCGATGAAGATTTTTATAAACTTTTTCAGCGCAATTAAATCCGTGCCACGAGTTCCCGGAACAAAACTGTCATGATAGACGCCGCCCGATCGGCTGCAACGATTACATCCGCTCCATCGTTCACAAAATCGTCGGCAAAATGATACCCTTCATTCGTGATAACCGACATGCCGAAAACCCGAAGTCCGGCGTGCCGAGCAACAATCACCTCGGGTACGGTACTCATTCCGATGGCGTCGCCTCCTACCCTTCCGTAAAAAGCATATTCGGAAGGCGTCTCGAAAGAAGGGCCTGTCAATCCGACGTACACGCCTTTTTTTAAAGGAATCTCGCGCTCGGCGGCTATTTCTTCCATATACCGGATAAAGTCGCGGTCGTAAGCGCGGGTCATATCGGGAAAACGGGTGCCGAACATTTCGTTATTGGGGCCGATCAAGGGATTAGGCATCATATTGATATGGTCGCGGATAATCATCAGATCGCCCACCTTGAACGTATTGTTGATACCTCCCGCCGCATTCGATACCAACAGGTTTTGAATGCCCAAGAGCTTCATTACCCGCACCGGGAAGGTTACCTGTTGCATGGTATAACCTTCGTAATAATGGAAACGTCCCTGCATGGCGACGATCTGTTTGCCGCCTAATTTTCCGTAAATAAAATTACCCTTATGGCCGGTAGCCGTCGATTTTACAAAATTAGGAATCTCATGGTAGGGAATAACGGTCGGTTCTTCTATTTGTTCGGCCAACGAACCCAAGCCGCTACCGAGGATAATGGCCGTTTCGGGTTGACCGGGAAGGCAAGCTTTGAGGTAAGCCGCCGTTTCACTGTATAAATCTTTCATTTCTTTCATTTTCGGAATATTTTTGAGTAATCCATTTTTTCATGCCACAAAGGCCTCTGTATCTCCAAGGAAGAAGTGCGCAGGCGATATGCTCCCGCAGATTTTCTTCCCGAACTGCTTAACGGGCCATCAGATTGTAGGCTATATCGGCTGCCCGTTGTAAAATTTCTTCTTCTCCGGGTACTTTGCGGCCTTGCATCAGCACCTTGCCGTTGCAAATTACCGTATCCACACAGCTCCCATTAGCGGCATAGACCAGGTTGGAAATAAAATTAAAATTAGGAGTAAAAGCCGGTTGATTCAAATCGATCAGGCAAAGATCGGCCAGGCGCCCTTCTTCGATACGTCCGCCAGGAATGCCCAGCACATCGGCCCCAACCTCGGTAGCGGCCTGAAAGACTTCGTCGGCAGGCATGATTTCCGGATCTTTGCGCCAGGATTTGCCCAAGAGGGAAGCCAGTTTCATCGCTTCAATCATATCCAAATTATTGGAGGAAGAACAACCGTCGGTACCGAGGGCCACTTCGATGCCGGCTTGTTTCATTTCGTGAAACTGGAACCGGATGCCGGAGGCGAGCTTCATATTCGAAGCCGGGTTATGTACTACTTTCACGCCGTGATCGGCAAGCATCCGGATTTCATCATGATCGACGTAGATGCCGTGGGCAACGACCAAACGCGGCGACAAAACACCCAACTTATATAGATAACGCACGGGAGTAAGGCCGAATTGCTTGACGGAATTTCTCACCTCGATTTCTGTTTCCGCCAGATGAAGATGGATCGGAACTTTTCGCTCCGCTGAAAAATCATTAATCCATTGCAGCAGTTCGCCCGATACCGTATAAATGGCATGCGGGCCGATGGCATACTGAATCCGGTCGCTGTATTCATCCATCGAAGCATACAATTTCAAATTATGCTGTTTGCATTTTTCGGCTTGCTCCGGCTGAAAATGATCGAAACATACACCCGACAATACGGCGCGAAGACCCATTTCTTCGACTGCTTCGGCCGTTCCGCGGAATTTTTGGTACATATCGAAAAAAGCAGTAGTTCCGGTTTTTATCATTTCCAGACAGGCCAGCTTCGTCCCCCAATAGACATCCTCGCGGGTCATTTTCGCTTCGTTAGGCCATATCTTTTGTTCAAGCCAAGGCATAAGCGGCATATCGTCGCCGAAGCCTCTGAAAAGGGTCATTGCCGCATGGGTATGGGCGTTCACTAAACCGGGAATAACTGCTTTGCGCCGGCCGTCGATAAGCTCATCGACGGCCGGCGTCAGTTCTTTGCCGATCTGGCGGATGTATTTGCCTTCAATATAAATGTCTGTTATCGCACCGTTCAACTCGGCGCCTTTTATCAGTAGTTTCATAAAGTCAGTCAAACTTAGCTTTCATATTCTTTATTTTTTCATCCCGTATCCGGTCGATAAGCGCTTTCTTTATTTCCCGTTTGACGGCGGCATAGGCGCAACTTTCCTTAATTTCCACCACGCCCAGTTCGTCCGGACTCAAACCGCCTTTTTGATAGAGGAAACCGACGACGTCTTTTTTACTGAGTTTATCCCGTTTACCGCGATTGATTACCAGCGTTGTCCAAGGAGAAGGCACCGGACGCCGGGCGGTTTCGGGCAGGAAGAATTCTTCCGGTTCGCGCACGATATATTCCGGCACGGTTTCTTCCGGGTTGAGGATCAGAAAAACATTTCCTTCGGCGCCCATCCGGGCGGTGCGCCCGTTTCGATGTATATAAGCCTCTTCGCTTACCGGCAAATGATAGTGAATCACATTTTTTACTTCCGGAATATCCAAGCCACGGGCAGCCAGGTCGGTAGAAATAAATACGGTAGCGCTCCCGTTCCTGAATTGCGATAAAGCCCGTTCCCTTTCCGGTTGCTCCAACCCTCCATGAAAACAGACATTCTCCACGCCTTTTTCCGTCAGATAACGGCTTACTCGTTCCGACGCTTCCCGCAAATTACAGAACACCAGTGCAGAGGCGCCTTCCAACTCGCCTAATAAATTGTATAAGGTATCCAGTTTATCTTTCTCTGGGGAACGCACCAGCCGGACTGTCAGCCCTTTCGAAGTTTTCGTTTCAGTCAGGAACGAGAGACGTACCGGAGCGGTGATCCCGGTAAACGGGGGGATTTCCACGGCTGCGGTAGCCGAGGTAAGTACTCTGCGCTTCAAACCGGGAAGATGGGCTAGGATTTCTTTCATTTCGGAAAGGAAACCCAACTCCAAGGATTTATCGAATTCATCGAGTATGAGCGTATGAACCGTATCGAGAGCTATGTTTCCCCGCTCGATATGATCCAGCAAACGGCCCGGCGTACCGATCAGTACGGTAGGCGGATGTTCAAGGCTTTTTTTCTCCGTCCGGATGGGATGACCGCCGTAACAGCAGTTTACTTTAAACCCGGTTCCGAGGGAGCGAAAGACCGTTTCGATCTGAAGGGCCAGTTCGCGGGAAGGGGCTATAATCAGGGCCTGGATCTGTTTCTCGACAGGGGCCAGGTCGGCAAGCAGGGGCAATAAAAAGGCCAAAGTCTTGCCCGAACCGGTGGGGCTGAGCAAGACCATGTCTTTGCCGGGAGCGGCTTCCAACACGGCCTGTTGCATTTCGTTGAGCGATTCGATACCCGTATTGGCCAAGGCATGATCGACGATTTGTTGTTGTTCTCTATTCATCCGGGGATTTAATTCAAATAAGTTTCTACACGTTTATAAAAATCAGCAATATGTGCACCATCCACAAAACTATGATCGACCGACAGGGCGATGGGCATGATCCATTCGCCGTTTCGTTCGATAGCTTTGCCGACATTCATCAAAGGGTAGTCGTTCCCGTGGGCATGTTGTTGCGTATAGGTGATGGAAGTAAAAAACAGATCAGGAATTACGCTGACTAAGACGACGTTATAGCGATCGTCTCCCACGGCCGCATGGGTAGCTGCGTAGGGATCGCCATCAGCCGGCACGGCAGCGACCGCCCGGAAGGCCTCGGCATAAAATGTAGGGAAATCGGGATGCCAAGGGATGCGGACAGTGTAAAATTTTCCGCTGGCGTTCATCTTGAGCGGTACCATCACATCGACCGTATCGAACCAGACGACCTGACCGGAAGCTTCGATCCGGAAACGAAGCTCCCGGATTTCATTGACGGCTTTTAAGATAGCATAAAGGTAATGTAAAAAGAAGGATTTTCCTTTTTTGCGAGCCTCGTTGCGGGCTCCCGTGCATCTCACTTCGGAGGTAAAGGAGATGCAGGGATTCAGAAAGTTTTCGAAAAACCTGAAATTGTCGCGTCTTTCCCAGGTTTCCATGTTTACCGTATGTTTCATCGAGCGCGTAGCTTACGGATAAACACGGTAAAATTCGGCTACCGCTTCGATTCCTTTTTCAAAAATATCCAACCGGCAACTTTCGTTGGGAGAATGAATCGCATTCTGCTCCAAGCCGAAGCCCATTAAGACGGTTTTGATACCCAATACTTGTTCGAAAGTGGAGATGATGGGGATACTTCCCCCGCGCCGTACGGCTAGCGGCGTGGTTCCGAAAGCTATGCCTACGGCTTTCTCGGCGGCTTGGTAGGCCGGGAGATCGATGGGACAAACATAGCCTTGGCCCCCGTGGCTGGGAGTTACTTTTACATTGACGTAGGGAGGCGTTACGCGGGCGATATAGGCTTCGAACAAGGCGGAAATCCGGGCATGGTCCTGGTGGGGAACCAAACGGCAAGAGACTTTGGCATAGGCTTTGGAAGGCAAAACGGTTTTGCTGCCCTCGCCGGTGTAGCCGCCCCAAATACCGCAGATGTCGAAAGAGGGACGGCAACTGTTGCGTTCGAGGGTGGAATATCCTTTTTCGCCGAACAGGGCTTTTACGCCGATAGCCTGTTTATATTTTTCCTCATCGAAAGGAATCCGGGCGATCATCTCCCGTTCGGCGGCCGGCACTTCTTCCACTTCATCGTAAAAACCGGGGATGGTGATGCGTCCGTCGGCATTCGTAATATCGGCCATGAGTTTACAAAGTACATTGATCGGGTTGGCCACCGCGCCGCCGAAATGGCCGGAATGCAGGTCGCGGCTGGGGCCTGTTACTTCGATTTCCCAATAAGCCAATCCTCGCAAACCGGTAGTAAGCGAAGGGGTTTCGGCGCCAATCATGCTGGTGTCGGATACCAGGATCACATCGGCTTTGAGCAAATCTTTATGTGTACGACAGAAAGCTTCGAGGCTGGGCGAACCGATTTCTTCTTCTCCTTCGAAAATAAATTTGACATTACAATGCAAAAGCCCTTCCCGCAGGGCGGTTTCGAAACCTTTTACCTGGATCATGGCCTGCCCTTTATCATCGTCGGCCCCGCGGGCCCAGATACGGCCGTCGCGAATTTCGGGTTCGAACGGTTGGCTTTTCCACAGATCGAGCGGCTCGGCCGGCATAACGTCGTAATGGGCGTAAACCAAAACGGTCGGTGCTTCGGGGGAAATGATCTTTTCCCCATAGACTACGGGATTGCCTTCGGTAGGCATCACGACGGCTTTGTCGGCTCCCGAAGAAAGCAATAATTCCACCCACCGACGGGCGCAAGCCTCCATGTCGGGTTTGTGTTCGTGTTTAGCACTAATTGACGGGATTCGGATAAGCGAGAACAGCTCGTCCAGAAAACGATCCTTATGGGATTCGATATACGCTTTTACTGACATACCTTTTCTTTCTAGTTTTTGGTCAAAGATAGAGCAAACCGAGTGCAGCCTATCTTCGTTTTGTTTGGAAGCAAAGATAACATCTTTAAACCATTCTGCAAACGGAATAATTCATTATCTTTGTTTCATCCCGGTAGGATACAAAAGACAGAAATCAGCCCGGAAAAGGTTTATTTTTGAAGTGTCCGGCCAGAGTAAAAATCAAAAATCAGACTAAAAATGAAACGAATCGTTATTATAGGAGCTACTTCGGGTATCGGCTATGAAGTGGCCCGCTTATGCAGTCGCGACGGATGGCTTGTAGGGGCAGCCGGCCGACGGCACGACCGGCTGGAAAAGCTGAAAACGGAAATACAGAAGGAAGGGAAAGAGATGGCCACGGAAGTGATCGATATTACCCGCCAGGATGCTCCCGAAGCTTTCCGGCGGCTGATCGATCAATTGGGAGGAATGGATATTTTTCTGTTATGTTCGGGTATCGGAAGCCAGAACCGCCTGCTCGACCCGGCCATTGAATTGGATACGGTGGAAACGAATACGGTAGGATTTACCCGGATGGTTACGGCTGCGTGGCAATTTTTCCGTACCCAAGGATACGGACAATTGGCCGTTATCAGTTCGATAGCCGGAACGAAAGGGCTGGGTGCGGCCCCGGCTTATTCCGCCACCAAGCGATTTCAAAATACCTATATGGATGCTTTAGCCCAATTGGCCCGTATGGAAAAACTGCCTATCACGCTCACCGACATCCGCCCCGGATTCGTTCGGACGGATCTGCTCAAAGGGGATGCTTATCCCGTCGAGATGCAACCGGATAAAGTGGCGGCCCATTTGGTCCATGCGCTCAAACATAAGAAACGGCGTGTGGTTATCGACTGGCGCTACCGGGGTCTGGTCTTTTTCTGGAGGTTGATTCCGGAATGGCTTTGGGAACGCCTGCCTATCCATACCTGAACCGGCAAAAGGTATTTCCGGCCTTATGCCCGTTCTACTTCCTCGTTGTTTTCTTTTAGCACCGGTTAATCCATTTGTACCAGGATGGCCGTATAATTGTCATCTCCGAACTTATCTGAGAGGAAGTCGAATACATCCAAGATCTCGGCCGGTGTCTTGTCATCCATCATGCGCTCCCGCAAAATGTCGGGCGCCATACTTTTGTAAAGGCCGTCGGAACAGAGCAGAAGCCGGTCGCCCGATTTCACTTTAAATTGTGCCCTATCAGGTAGGGCAGCCTCCGGACGATAGGAAAAGAAGCATTTCGAGACGATTTCCCAGCCGAAACTGAGTTCGGTATGGTCTTTCGTCTGATACAGTACGCCTTCGCCGGGACGTTGGAAGTAACAACGGCTGTCACCCGTATGGGCGATTGTTAAGGTATCATTTTCCAGGCTTGCCATTACCATGGTCGTACCCATTTCCACCTGTTTGAAAAAATCCGAACGTTCGTTCAGCGCTTCCGCAGCCTGACGGCAAGCTTCCCGTAGCTTTTCCTCCGTATCAGGCTCATCTGCATGAAGTTTCCAAAAATCGAAAATAACACCTGCCACCGTTTCACTTGCCACTTCCCCCATGGCGTGCCCCCCCATGCCATCGCACACAATACCCATCCACCGATCCCTGTCCCTTAAATCCATCGCCCGGTAGACATCTTCATTATTCGTGCGTTTGCCCGTCTGACTGAGCGTTGTATAGCTTATATTCATACCTTATCCTCCCTATATGTTTATTTCATTCTCTTTATAAAGCTATTCCATCACTCTTTATGGCATAGCGGCACCCACATTTTCATTTACCTATCCCTGCATTCCCTACAAGCAAATGGTCGGTTAGGTTCAAAACAGCCCGCTGCCATTATATACAAATTAGTTGAAACCCCACGTTGTAGGTTATTTCGTTTTGCATCTGATAATCTAGCCTTGTTTAGGGGTTAAACGGTGTCGTCTTTCCCCTCCATAAATCGTCGGCTACATGGAGAATAACATCGTGTAGTTCAAGATTTTCTTTATAATAGGACGGCAGGGCTTCGTAGCCAATGGCCGCACCCAAAATACTACCGGTTACGGCACCGGTAGAATCGCTGTCGCCCGCATGGTTCACAGCGGCAATCATCGCTTCTTCAAAGCTTTCAAAGTGGGCTAAAGCACAGTAAAGAGCAATGGCGACTGTCTCTTCCGCTACCCATCCGCCGCCTATTTCGTTCTCTATACTTCGCACGTCAGAGGTTGAAATGCCAGACAAAAGAACGGCCTTTTTTACTAAATACTGCATCTTCTTTACGTGCTCGGTATAATCGGGAAACATTTTTTCAATAACAGTCAATCCTTCCTCTATATAAGCGGTTAAGTGCATACGTGTCGGGGTATCATCCGTAGCCAAACGGTAGATGACATGGGATAACAGTGCGGCCGGAATATATCCGAGAGGATGTTGATGCGTTATTTCCGCCGCCTCAGCTGCCATTCGGTCAAAAACCTCGATGTCATGCCTGCCGGCTTGCGCCATGCCATATAAAGGAATAGGAGCTATGCGCATTACGCCTCCGCATCCCTTACTATTATTCAGGGGATCATTGCCACAAAGAATAGCCTGTAGAGCGGTAATACACGTATGGCCGGGAGCGCGGCATTGATTCAATTCGGGAATCTCTCTTATCCAGCATTCTTTAAAACGCCGGTTTTTTTTCCCCGATTGGGTATAAAGCCATTCTATATAGGCTTCGCAGATGCTTGCCAGGGGAGCCGTTTTCTTCTCTTTAGCATTCAGCAGCCCACAAGCCGTGAACAATGTCATTTGCGTATCGTCGGAAATCCAAGCGTTACGGGCAGAATTTTTGGCATTTTCACGTCCCGATCGGATATGAAAACGGGTTATTCCTCTTTCGCCGTATAGCGATTGGATAGTTGCATACGAAGCTATAAACTCTACCGGATACCCCAACGCATCGCCTATAGCACCCCCTATCAGGGAACCTCTTATTCGGTCTCTTTGTGTAGTAATGTCCATCATTTTCTCCCTTTGCTAGGATGTAATGTTAATCGTAAACAACCCATCCTCTTTCTTTTGTTAAAATTCCAATCGGAACCCTTTCTGCTTTAATGCGTCGTATCTCTCGGCATTGAACTTAAAAAGATAAGCCTCTTTCTTCGGAGTGGGCATCGCCCTTTCCTGCAGTTGCACAAGAATCTCCAAACGTTTCATCTTGTTATAAAAATTGCGCCGATCGAAATGCACGTCAAGGATGGCTTCATAAAGCTTTTGCAGCTCTTTGATGGTAAATTTTTCCGGGAGCAGTTCAAATCCGATCGGTTCGAAGTAAATCTGACGGCGCAATGCTTTCAATGCCGTACGCAAAATAAGGTCGTGATCGAAAGCCAGGGGCGGCACTTCGTCCAAAGCAAACCAGCGTGCGTCGGCCGCATCATCCGCCCCTTTTACCTCCTGCAATTTCACCAATGCGTAATAAGCGATGGTGATGACGCGCTCACGCGGATCGCGATCAGGAGCGGAAAAAGAGTGAAATTGTTGGAGATACGCCCCTTGTAATCCGGTTTCTTCCCGCAATTCCCGTAAGGCGCCTTCTTCCGCACGCTCATCCATTTTCAGGAAACCGCCGGGAAATGCCCACCTGCCTTTATAAGGCTCTATGCCCCGCTGCACCAGCAAGACGTTCAGTTTGATACCATCGAATCCGAATATCACGCAATCGGTCGTCACGCTGGGATGAGGATATTTGTAATGGTACTTCAGTGCTTCGCTCCGGTTCTCGCTTTCTTCCATTTCGCCTTTTTGTTTTTCTTTTGCGTAAAACTT
>DBFJSK010000193.1:0-1543 GCA_048403675.1 Tannerellaceae bacterium
GCGGAGAGAAGAGAGTTGCGCTACTTTCCGGAAAATAGTGATAGAGGATCGTGTCCGGGTCGATAAGCAGGGAATAACTTTTTCGTGTATGGATTTAGTTTAGATGGAGGATCATTCCTTTTTCACCTCTTGTACTTTTTGTGCTGGCCTCCGGGTCTGTTGCAGGAGTATCGGCTTCTGCCGGACTATTTGTTCCGGTATCGGTATTTGTATCGGATACGGGAATGTCCGTGTTATCGGATGGCTCTGTGGAATCGGTATTCTCGGAAGAAGAGGCTGATTGTGCCGGAATATTCCGATCGATCTGGATGGTATAATGATAATTAATGCCCGCTTCCCAGATTGCCGGCTGCCCGTTGGTTGTCACCTGATGTACTTCTTCTGCTCCGGTAGTGCCGAATGTCAGGATAAATTCGGTAGGGATTTGGGGAAAAAGAAGAAAATTACCGGGCACGTCTTGCGCATCGTTTATCTCCAATTGCGTGGTCAATTGAAAACGAGTGTCTGAGCCGCTAAGTGGCGTTACCGTGCCTTTCCATATATTGAAAAGGCCGCGGGCCGGGGCCACGAGTTCTATTTTAGTAAGGGGCAGCGTGACGTTGACCGAAGCGTTTTTGGTAATGCTAAACTGAATTTGTGAAAGTAAATGTTTGAATTC
This sequence comes from Tannerellaceae bacterium, assembly GCA_048403675.1. GTDB lineage: Bacteria > Bacteroidota > Bacteroidia > Bacteroidales > Tannerellaceae > Parabacteroides. The sequence goes on from DBFJSK010000193.1 coordinate 659, forward strand.
AAAAACCAACTTTTCCGATTTTTTCGATTGTCGCGGTAAAGAGGCGTACATCAGGTCGTACTGCGCGGTAGCATCCTTGGGAAGCGATAATTCGATTTCCTCTTGTCCGGTATAGGTAATGCCTATTTCATCCAGGAAGGGATGAACGGCGAAAAAATCGAGCTGGTTACCTATTGGAAAATAATACGTGTTCGAATAGAAAATATCTCCTACAGCATCCGTAATACCAGGAGTATTGTTAAAGATGTCCGGCTTCCAGGCTGTCGGCGTTTCTCCAATAGGATGTTCGATAGAGAAGAGACTGATCTGTGTATTCTCCGGCAAAGCGAAAGAAGGAATAGCGCCAGTTTGTTTTGTTACTATTTCAACACATTGCGAAGAAAAACGAATGGGAACCGGAACCTCGTATTTCTCAAGAAGCTCCTCATTACTACAACTGCATAGTAACGAAACTATCCCGATTAAATAAGAGATTACGGTTCTCATATTATGAAACGTTTTTATTTATTCAACAGTTCCAGTACCATTTGTGCTGGATGGCGTCCAGGGTGCAATTTCGGCAGTCGCTGTAATATTCTTCTGTTGGAAAGTTAGCGTAACATTGTGCGACTCACTGATTCCAGGTTTTGAAATATCATTTACGATTACGTCGGGAATAATGGTTCCATCATTTAACTCAATATCCAATGTAATCGAAAGTGCGGTTCCGCTTGACTCTACAGCCTCTATTAAAACTGTTTTTGACCACTCTGTGCCTGCTTCAGTAACAGATACACCACTATTGTCAGTAACTGTTAAGGAAGAAGTTGTAGTTGCATAGGTTAGTGTACCCGTTTTCAGGTCGAGTGCTGTCGGTTTATGCGTACCCTTTATGGTAATCTCTTT
>DBFJSK010000194.1:0-7078 GCA_048403675.1 Tannerellaceae bacterium
GATTCTCATCGTATGGGGACTGGTGTGGCTCAATTTCGTTGCCCAATATTTATTTCTCGCCTCCGTTTTGGTAGCTTTTCTCGCTCCGACTGTCTTTATCGCGGCCGTATATCCGCTCACTACCTATCTGAGCGATACCCTACTTGAAAGAGCGATCGCGAGCAAAAAATGGGGAATATTCAGTATACAGTTTGTCGGCATCTCCGTAGCCTTCGGGATTGTTATATATGGATTGATTTCATTTTTTGAATATCTCGAAATAACCGGCGTGTTTAAGGACAGCCACTTGTATACCGAGATAGGCGCGGCGTCGCCAGTGTATGAAGCGATAAATATCTTTCTTTCCGGACTGATTATTAATTTCGGCTTTTGCGGATTACGCTTTCTGGAAACAAATATCCGCTTGCAAAAAGAACTGCACGCCTCGCAACTCCAAACCCTCAACGGCCAGATAAATCCTCATTCGATGTTCAATATACTTAACCACGTGCACGTGCTTTTGCAGAAAGATCCCGAGGCTGCCGACGAATTATTGCTGCACTATGCCGCCATCTTACGCTACCAGCTTTATAATGGCAATAAAGAACAGGTGAAGATAAAGCAGGAAATCGATTTCCTCAAGCAATACATAGAAGTCGAGAAGGTACGATGGAAAAACAAGGTGGTTATTACAGACGTTTGGCAGGTTGAGAATGAAAATCTGGAAATTCCACCGCTCCTTTTCAGCGCATTTCTTGAAAATGCTTTCAAACATGTAGCACGTTCCGATTCGGAAAAGGGATATGTCCGGATTTCTTTCCGACAATCTGCAGAAAGCATAGAGTTTGTAGTGAAAAATTCCAAATCGCAATTAAAAACAGGACAAAAACAAGGACAAGGTCTGGGACTGCCCAACATTCGCGGTCGCCTTGCCATTCTATACCCGCGTCGGCACAACCTTTTTATCGAAGATAAAAACGATTGTTATGCAGTCCGGCTTCAACTTATTATTTGACATGAAAGCAGAAAATACAAAAATGAAATGTATCGTGGTCGATGATGAAAGCATCGCCATAGAAGGTGTTTTGAACTATATAGAAAAACTTGATTTTATTCAAGTTTTGGCAACTCCCTCGTCGGTGGTTGAAGCCAGGCGGGTTTTGGAGTTGCAGGAAGTCGATCTGATGTTTCTCGATATTAATATGCCCGCTATTTCAGGGCTTGAATTTCTGGAGTCGCTCGATAAAGCGCCGTTAGTGATTCTTACGACGGCTTATTCGGAGTATGCCTTGGACGGTTTCCGTCTCGGTGTGGTAGATTATTTGCTTAAACCGTTCACATTCGCCCGGTTTTTCCAGGCAGTCAGCAAAGCCCGGGATATATTCTTTTCCAAAGTATCGGTTGAACAATCTGCCGGTAGCTGTGGAATGTTTATTCGTCAGGGAGATACTTTCCGGCGCATCGAACCCGAACAAATACGCTATGCGGAAAGCATGCAAAACTACGTCAAACTTCATCTTGCCGACGAAATGGTGGTCATCCATCAAACAATGAGTTCATTGGAAGAGATGCTCCCTTCCCCCAAGTTTTTCCGGATTCATAGGTCGTATCTGATTAATATCGATTATATCGATTCTATTTCGGGTAGCCGAATATTTGTAAAAGGTACGCCTCTTCCCTTATCCGCTCAACGTATGGAAGAGTTTCTGAATAAAGTGGTTTATAAAAATCTTATCAGCAAATAACTTTTGAATACTGGCTTCAGAGAGGGGGGGCGGAAACAGGAAAAACAGAAAAGAAAAGAGCCGTTTGTACCCCCATGCAAAAAAGGTAAAACGGCTCTTTCCACTCAGCAGAATTTTTGATGAGTTTTTTAGCAGAACGCCAACGCAACTTCCGGTGATTATTTCAGCGCAGCCAGCGCCTCTTTGATGCGCCGGATGGCTTCAACCAGATTTTCGTCGGAAGTAGCGTACGAGAAGCGCAGACATTCAGGTGCGCCGAAGGCTTTGCCCCCTACCGTGGCCACATGGCCTACTTCCAGCAAATACATCGCCAGGTCGGCCGCATCGTTGATCTTTCTGTCGCCTGCGCTTTTCCCGTAATAAGAACTTACTTCGGGGAAGAGATAGAAAGCGCCTTCGGGCACATTGAGTTTCATACCCGGGATTTCTTTGCATAGCCCGATCACCAGATCGCGCCGGCGCAAGAATGCTTTCCGCATCTCTTCCACGCAAGTCTGGTCGCCCGAAAAGGCAGCTACGGCAGCTTTCTGTGCGATGGAGCTGGCGCCGGAGGTATATTGTCCCTGCAATTTATTGCAAGCCTTGGCGATCCAGAGCGGAGCGGCGATGAAGCCGATACGCCAGCCGGTCATGGCATAAGCTTTCGATACCCCGTTTACTACCACTACGCGGTCTTTGATCTCCGGGAACTGGGCGATGCTCTGGTGAGCGCCTACATAATTGATATGTTCGTAAATCTCGTCGGCGATGACGATGATATTCGGATACCGGGCGATTACCTCGGCCAATCCTTTCAGCTCTTCGCGGCTGTATACGCTGCCGGTCGGGTTTGAAGGCGAACAGAGGATGAGGGCTTTCGTTTTCGGCGTAATGGCGGCTTCCAACTGGGCCGGCGTAATCTTGAAATCCTGCTCGATGCCGGCTGTTACCACCACGTTCGTGCCTTCGGCCAGTTTCACCATTTCCACATAACTTACCCAATAAGGAGCGGGTACGATGACCTCGTCGCCCGGACCGACGATGCTCATCAGGACGTTGCAGACCGATTGCTTGGCGCCGTTCGATACGATGATCTGGTCGGGCGTGTAATCCAATCCGTTCTCGTTTTTCAGCTTGGCTACGATGGCTTTACGTAAGTCCATATAGCCGGGCACGGGGGAGTAGAAAGAGAAGTTGTCGTCGATGGCCTTTTTAGCGGCTTCTTTGATATGGTCGGGAGTATAGAAGTCGGGTTCGCCAACGCTGAGGTTGATAACGTCGATACCCTGAGCTTTAAGCTCATTGCTCTTTTGCGACATCGCCAGCGTTTCGGAAGGCGATAAACTTGCTAAACGGTCTGAAACTTGTGTCATGATAGAATGAATAATATAGGTGAGTTATTTGATGTTGTGCAATATATGGCCCATCCGTTCCTTTTTCGTTTTCATATAGAATTCGTTGTAAGGATTCGGCGTGACTTCGATGGGGACATTCTCCACCACGGTGATCCCGTACGCCTCCAGCCCGACCCGCTTGACGGGATTGTTGGACATCAACCGCATTTTGGTTACGCCGATATGGCGCAAAATCTGGGCGCCCACTCCATAATCGCGTTCGTCCACTTTATGTCCCAGATGAAGATTGGCGTCGACGGTGTCGAGTCCGTCTTCTTGCAATTTATAGGCTTTCATCTTATCCATCAATCCGATGCCGCGTCCTTCCTGGTTCAGGTATACGATAGCACCTTTTCCTTCTTCCTCGATCATGCGCATGGCTTTGTGGAGCTGCTCGCCGCATTCGCAGCGCAGGGAGCCGAAAATGTCGCCGGTAGCGCAGGAGGAATGTACCCGCACCAGTACCGGCTCGTCCAGGGTCAGATCTCCTTTTATCAGTGCGATATGTTCCAATCCGTTGCTCTTCTGGCGGAAGGGGATCAACCGGAAATGTCCGTATTGGGTCGGCATATCCACTTCCACCCCTTTTTCAACGATCGATTCGGTTCGGAGGCGGTAGGCGATCAGGTCTTTAATGCAGATGATTTTGATGCCGAACCGGCGGGATACTTCCATCAACTGGGGCAACCGGGCCATCGTTCCGTCTTCATTGATGATTTCAATCAGGGCGCCGGCAGGGTAGAGGCCGGCCAGGCGCGCCATGTCGACGGTGGCTTCGGTATGGCCTGCCCGGCGCAGCACGCCGCGCGAGCGGGCACGGAGCGGATTCACGTGGCCGGGACGTCCTAAGTCGGTCGGCTTGGTGTCCGGATCGGCTAAGGCCAGGATGGTTTGGGCGCGGTCGAACATCGACACGCCGGTGGTACATCCGCCCCCCAGTTTATCGACCGTTACGGTAAAAGGGGTTTCCAATAGCGAGGTGTTGTGAGCTACTTGCATTTCTAGCTCCAGTTCCTTGCAGCGCTCTTCCGTGATGGGGGCGCATAAAACGCCGCGGCCGTGCGTGAGCATGAAGTTCACTTTCTCGGGGGTGATTTTCTCGGCGGCGATAATGAAGTCGCCCTCGTTCTCGCGGTCTTCATCGTCCACAACGATCACAAACTTGCCCTCCCGGAAGTCTTCGATGGCTTCTTCTATCGTGTTTAATTTAATTTCGCTCATATCTTTTTGTCTCTGTTATTTTGCATCAAAAGTAATCATTTTTCAATCATATCCACCAGCTCAAGGCTTGTTTTCTGGACCATTTGTATATCGTGGCGCAGTAATTTGCGTTGATAGGTCGCAATCAGATAGACGGGCAGGCCGAGGGGGAGAAAGAGGCCTAGCAGAAGCCCCGTTTTTCCTCCCAGGCGTATGTTCAGCCGGTTGTATCCGCCGATGACCGGATAGTCCATCAGCTTGTTCAGAATCAGATTCTGGTCGGAATTGGCCAGCTCTTCCACGATACTTTCCATCTCGGCAGCCAATAAAGCGGCTTCCTGGTCTTTGGCGCCTTTTTTCCAGAAGCGGAAATAGTTGAGCCAGCGTTTGTGGGCGCCCAGGTATTGTTTCGAATCGGCGGCCAGTTGTTTTAAGCGGGGGAGCAGGGCGGCATAGTCGGGGGTGTAGATAATCACCTCTTTTTTCTCGATCTTGCGCCCGGGGCGTTTGCCGATCAGGTTTTTCAGCGCGTTCAGGTAGGTATCCGCATTCAGGATCACCGAATCGTTGACGGCTTTATAGGTAAGAAAAACGCCCAGCGGGGTGAGTACCACGGAACTGAGCCACATACCTTCCCAAGCTTCCCATACGCCGTCGCGGGCCATTTTGAAGCCGATGTTATCGACGATATAGTAGAAAATGAAGAGGATGACGGATATAATGACCGGCATGCCTAATCCGCCTTTGCGGATGATCGCACCTAAGGGGGCGCCGATAAAGAAGAAGACGAGACAGGCAAAGGAGAGGGTGAACTTTTTGTGCCACTCGGTCAGGTGACGGCGCACTTTGTAGGCCTCGTCGCCGATAGTGGCGGCTCGGAAATAGTAATCGGTGCGCAGGTTTTCCACATTCGATTTGGCCCGGCCCAAAAGGGCTGCCTTGCCGCCGGGCGTTTGGGCCTGGTAAAGGCTGTCGTAATTCAGCGAGGGCAACGTGGCAAGGGCTGTTGTGGTATCGCCAGAGGCGGCTGGTTTGACGGGCCGGTACACGCCGTTGTCGGGCACTACGGCTTGGAGATGGCGGTCGGCGGTAAGGTTGGTGAACGTTTTCCGGTAGGAAAGGTCGTACAAGCTGCTGGCATTTACTTGTTTGATGCTGTCGAGCCGTCTGCCCATCGAATCGATGGAGGCTTGCAGGTCTTTCAGGTTTTTGCCCATGTATTGGTTTTGCATGAACGATTCGTCGGTGCGGGTGAAGTTGGCGTCGAATTCGATCAGGATATCTTTCGCGCTGAAGCTTTCCCGGCGGTAGGGGACGGCTACTTTGGCCTGCGGAGTGCCGGTCTGGCTTTTCAGGTTTTCGAACGATTCGCCGTTGAAGAGGGAAAGTACCAGGAATAGCTTGTCTTCGGATGTTTTCAGCCGTCCGGAGTCGGCTACGATAACGCGGGCGTTGTTGAAGCCTTCGGAGTAATCGTAAATCATCAGGTCTTTCAGCAGGCCGGTCTGGTTGTCTTTCTTTTTTACGTAGACGTTGAAGCCGGTTATCTCTTTATAGAAAACGCCCTCGGGGATGTCCAGCTCCGGCGATTTCTGGCGCATGGAGTAGAGCAGGGTGTAGAGTTTTACCTGCACGACGGGCATGACGTTGTTTTGGAAGAAAAAAGCGCCTATGCTGACCAAGCAAAGGGTGACGATGAGGGGGCGCATGATATGGATGAGGGATACGCCGGCCGATTTCATGGCAAGTAGTTCCAGACGTTCGCCGAGGTTGCCGAATGTCATCAGCGAGGCCAGCAGGATGGCCAGGGGAAGCGCCATGGGGACGAGAAAGAGTGCGGCGTAAAAGAACATTTCCGCCAATACGGAAATTCCCAGGCCTTTGCCGACCATATCGTCGATATAGCGCCAGAGGAACTGCATTAACACAATAAACAGACAGATGCCGAAGGTCATGAGGAACAACGGCAGAAAAGTCTGTAGCATAAAAGTATATAATCGTTTTATTCTCAACATTGCCAACTCCGCTTGAAGGGGCAAAAGTAGTGTAAAAAACGATAGGTACGCATACATTTCTGTAAAACTACCCTAAATACGTGGCCGTATGGGTGGTTTTGGCAGGTTCGCTGCTTTTGGGATACGTTAAATGCCTAAGGTTCGTTTTAGCTCTTCTACTTGCGTATCCCACAGGTCGATCGAATCTTTTTTTTCGCCGGGTTCGGCAAAATCGGTAATTTCGAGGGCGGTGGCGCCGGTGAGTTCTACGGTATGGATGATGAATTCGAAGTAGGCGTGTTCGCTTTCTTCGTCTGTCCACCGGTAGCGGATGCTTATTTCCGGTTTGAGGTCTACTACTTCGGCCTGTTGTTCGTCTTTATTCCAGCAGAAGGTGTATACTTTGTCGTCGATCAGCACATCGTCGGCAAACCACGAGGAAAGCCCGGGGGGAGTGGTCAGGTGGTTCCATAGGCTTCGCCTGGAAACTTTATCAAAAATGTATTCGATATGAAATTTCTCTTTCTTCATCAGTGCTTTTTTTGTTGATTGCGCAGCAAGGTACATAGAATATTCCAAAACTACTGCTAATTTTTTGCAAAAAAACTTCTCAAACTTAACCTGTTAGCTCGGAGGACTTGATTTTTCGTCATTTTTTTTTCAGAGAAATGTTGCACAGTATAAAAATTACTCCTACTTTTGCAGCGTCAATAAGGAAATTGATGGCGAGATAGCTCAGCTGGTTAGAGCGCATGATTCATAATCATGAGGTCCCCGGTTCAATCCC
>DBFJSK010000195.1:0-3664 GCA_048403675.1 Tannerellaceae bacterium
GGCAAACAGGCAGCCTGGCGACAAGGCAGCGCTTCTGATGGTACATTTCGGCACGACGCACGACGATACCCGCGCCGCAACCATCGACGCCATCAATCAAAAAGCCAAGGAAACATTCGGGAACCTGGAATTTCGCGAAGCCTATACCTCGCGGATGATTATCCGCCGACTGAAAGCCAGAGGCATCGAAAAGCAGAACCCGGCCGAAGCGCTGGCGGCGCTAAAAGCCGAAGGATTCACTCACATCCTGATTCAATCGACCAATATCATCGAAGGTATCGAGATGGAATCGCTTCGCAAGGACGTGGCAAAAATAGCCGCTGATTTTAAAGAGATCCGGATCGGCAATCCGCTGCTTTATGCACCCGAAGATTATGCGGCGGTAATCGACGCTTTGGCCCCCGACAGTCTGCCGGGCGGAGCCACCGTACTGGTCGGCCACGGAACGTATACGCCGGCCACCGCGCAATATGCCATGATGGATTATATGTGGAAAGCCGAAGGATTCCCCCGGTTCCATGTAGCCACAATCGAAGGTTATCCCACCTTCGAAACGCTGACCGCCCGGTTGAAAGCCGACGGTACAACAACCGTCCGCCTGATGCCTTTCCTTTTCGTGGCCGGCGACCATGCCAAAAACGACATCGCAACCGACTGGAAAGAAGCGCTCGAACAGCAAGGCTATCAGGTAGAAGTCCGGCTAAAAGGATTGGGTGAGAACCCGGCCGTTCAGCAACTTTTTATCGAACATGCCCGCTATATGCTTACCCATAAGAAAGTAGACATTCTGGATAAAAAGAAAGCCTATGCAGCGGGGATAGAATAGTTTTTGCCATTCTCTGGAGGCGAGCTGGCAGATAGCGCGTGAGGCATACATAAAGCGTGCACAGGCGCCCCGAATGCCAGCCCTCGCTCCACACCTCGAATCTCCCTTCGCCCCCCGTGCCTGACCCGAAGCAAAGCCGGCGGGCAGCCGGATGCGCCCGAAAATCGGGAAATCGGACTCAATCGTATCAACCATTCAAAATACAATCGGTATCTTTGCCATATGAGTACAGGAAAAATTATCGTAGCAGGCATCGGCCCGGGAGGGGAAGCCGATATCACCCCCGCCGTAACGGCCGCCCTTCGCCTATCCGACGTAGTGATCGGGTATCATTATTACTTTCAGTTCATCACCCCCTACCTCCGTCCCGGCGCCCGTTGTATCGATACCGGCATGAAGCGCGAGCGGCAACGGGCCGAAGAAGCGTTCCGGGAAGCCGCCCAAGGCCAAACCGTCTGTGTCATCAGCTCGGGCGACGCCGGCATTTACGGCATGGCGCCCCTGCTTTATGAAATGAAAAAAGAAACCGGCAGCGAAGTGGAAATCAGTGCACTGCCCGGCATCAGCGCCTTTCAGAAAGCCGCTTCTTTGCTGGGGGCGCCAATCGGACACGATTTCTGCGTGATTTCGCTTTCCGATTTGATGACGCCCTGGGCGCGCATCGAAAAACGCCTCACCGCCGCAGCCGCAGCCGATTTTGTAACGGCTGTATACAACCCCAAAAGCGAAGGACGTTACTGGCAACTCTACCGGCTCAAAGAATTGTTTCTTCAGGAAAGAGAGCCGGAAACGCCGGTGGGCTACGTGCGCCAGGCCGGACGCGAAGAAGAATCCATACACGTCACTACGCTCGGCGCTTTCGATCCCGAACAAGTCGATATGTTCACCGTCGTACTGATCGGCAACTCCCAAAGCTACTTCTTTGAAAACAAAATCGTCACCCCCCGCGGCTATTACGGAGAGATGAAACAAGCCCAAGGAAAAGGCCGCGTCGGGCAGGAAATTATGATTCGCAGTTTCCGTACCATCGAAAAGGAACTGAAACACCCGGATATTCCGCTCGACAAAAAATGGGCCTTGCTACATGCCATTCACACCACGGCCGATTTCGAGATGGAATCTATTCTCTATGCCGATCCCGACGCCGTAGCCCATTTGCACGAAGCTTTCCGGTCGGGTGCGGTGCGCACCATCATAACCGACGTTACCATGGCGGCGGCCGGCATCCGAAAAGGCGCTTTGGAACGGCTGGGCATCGAAGTAAAATGCTATCTGCCCGACGAACGGGTAGCCGCCCTGGCAGCCGAAAAGGGTATCACCCGCACCCAAGCCGGCATCCGGCTGGCCGCCGGCGAACACCCCGACGCGCTTTTTGTATTCGGCAACGCCCCGACCGCGCTGATGGAACTCTGCGACCTGATCCGCAAACAAAAGGCCAAGCCTTCGGGGATCATTGCCGCCCCGGTGGGGTTTGTACATGTAGAAGAATCGAAACAAATGGTCAAACCGTTTACCGGCATCCCCAAGCTGATCGTAGAAGGCCGTAAGGGCGGCAGTAACCTGGCCGCCACTTTGGTAAATGCCATCCTCTGCTTCGACGATGCCCGGCAACTCAAACCCGGACGCGACGTATGAACCGTTTTTATCTGATCGGACTCGACGACAACCGGCATCCCTTTTTGCCGCCCGAAGTACAGAAAATAATTGCTTCCCACCAGGTTTTCTCGGGAGGCGTCCGCCACCGGGAAATCATGACCCCCTACCTGGCGAAAAGCATCACCTGGATCGACATCACCGTACCGCTCGATGGGGTATTCGAACGCTATGCCGCCTATAACAATAAAGAAAGCATCGTGGTATTCGCCTCGGGCGATCCGCTCTTTTACGGGTTCGCCGCGACGATTCAAAAGCGATTACCCCGGGCCGAAATCCGCCTTTTCCCCACCTTCAATTCGTTGCAGAAACTAGCGCATGCCCTCCTGATGCCCTATCACGACATGCGCATCGTATCCCTGACCGGACGTCCGTGGCTGGAACTGGATCGAGCTTTAATCGAAAGAGCGGAGAAGATCGGCATCCTGACCGACCGCGAGCATACGCCGGCCGCCATTGCCCGCCGGTTGCTGGATTACGGCTATGATAATTATACGATTTATACCGGAGAACATTTAGGAAATCCGGAGAAACAAAATATCCGGCAATTCACCCTTCCCACGGCGCTGTTGAATAGCTTCGAAACGCCCAATTGCGTGTTGCTGGTGAAAGAAAAAGAGGGCCGCCCCCGGCTGTTCGGCATCCCCGAAAAAGCATTCGCCCTGCTCGACGGGCGGGCGAAGATGATTACCAAAATGCCCATTCGGTTGCTTTCGCTGCATTTTCTGGATCTGGAGCGACGCACCCGGTTGTGGGACATCGGCTTTTGTACCGGATCGGTATCGATCGAAGCCAAGCTCCAATTTCCTCATCTACAAATTACCGCTTTCGAAATACGGCCCGAAGGAAAGGAACTGATGCAAACCAACAACCGTCGGTTCGGAACGCCGGGCATCGAACCCGTGATCGGAGATTTTTGCCAGATCGATCTCGCCTCCTTGCAAGCGCCCGACGCCGTCTTTATCGGAGGTCACGGGGGAAAACTGGCGGACATGCTGACCCGGATCGGCGACAAACTGGCTCCGGGAGGTGTAGTCGTGTTTAATTCGGTTTCGGCCGAAAGCAAAGAGCAATTCATCGAAGCGGGCGGCCGGGCCGGGTTAGCGATCGACGCGCAAACCACGCTGACCGTCGATCAGTTCAACCCGATCACGATCCTAAGAGCCGTACGAAAATAAACGATTC
>DBFJSK010000196.1:0-8126 GCA_048403675.1 Tannerellaceae bacterium
TGGGGATGGGATTACCAAAACCACTCGAACGGATGGTATGGAGATGCAAACACCTATATTCCTAGCATGGGGATAGATTTAAAACACCAAAGACAAGATATTATCAATATTATACCCAACAAATAAAAGCCATGCAGATAAAATATTTATGCATAACGACCCTCCTATTATTGCTTATTTCAAGCTGTTCACACCATACGTGGAACGAAAACCAAGTAAAAGGATGCGGATTCTACGTACGTTTTATAGACCCCAACGGCAAAAATTTAGCTGAAAATCTCAAAATGCAGAACTTCCGAGAAATAGAAATTACAGAATATAACCTGAAAGTTTATTGGAACGGAGAATTGATTAAAAAAAACGATCCGCGACCGGAAATGGAAATATATACTCAGTTTATGAGAAATACAGACGATCCGAGTTGCGTATTTTTCTGTGTAACTCCACGCTATGTCGATCGTTCCGAAAACAAAATTGATTTCCGGCTTGTTTGCCCCGCTATTTTCGGAGACGAAGGCCCCCATATACTTTCCGCCACCTGGACAATCGATGACAAAGAAAAAAGAGACGGAGAATGGGAACGATTAGACTACTTAACTTTCGAGGGAGAAACCATTCCCATGCAACCGCAGGCACATTATTATGATACTCCCCTCTATATCATAACCGTCAAGTAACATTTCCCATTTCCTCTTACCTAAAGGATCTGTGTTCTCCCCGGAAACAGATCCTTTTTATCATCTTCCCGCCCTCATCCCAAAGAAAAACAGAACCCCGATGAAGCCATAAAGAAAAAATAATGTACTTTTGTCCAGGAATCAAGAATGCTCCGTAAAGAATGGAAATACAGAAGCATAGTAACGCACTTCGCGATACCGTCGAAAAATTGTCGGACGAAACCTCGTACCAACAACTCTTCCATGCCTACCGCGACGAAGAAGCGTTACCCTCAGGCGAAGTACTGAAAGAAGTGGTCGATCTATGCCGCGCCATCCTCTTCCCCGGCTATTACGGAAACGCTCGCATCAGCAAGCAAACCATCCGTTTCCATACCGGCGTCAATGTAGAAACGCTTCACACCCTGCTCTCCGGCCAGATCTACGCCGGGCTTTGCTTCGCCGACACCACCTGCGTTAGCTGCCCCGAAGAAAAAGTCTCCGCCCAGGCCATCCGCCTTTCCGAAGCTTTTATCTCCACCCTGCCGGACATCCGCAAGCTGCTGGCTACCGACGTGGAAGCCACCTTCAACGGCGACCCGGCCGCCCAAAACACAGGCGAAGTCATCTTCTGCTACCCCGGTTTCCGGGCCATCGGCAACTACCGCATCGCCCACCAACTCTATAAACTGGGCGTACCCTATATCCCGCGGATCATTTCCGAAATGGCCCACAGTGAAACCGGTATCGACATCCACCCGGGAGCCGAAATCGGCCATCACTTCTCCATCGACCACGGCACCGGCACTGTCATCGGCGAAACCAGCGTGATCGGCAACTACGTGCGCATCTTCCAAGGCGTCAGCCTGGCCGGCGAAAAACTGCCGCCCGATGAAAACGGAGGCGCCATTCGCGGCATTCCCCGCCACCCCCTGATTGAAGATTACGTAACCATCTACTCTAATGCCACCCTGATCGGACGCATCCGTATCGGGCGAGGCGCCACCATCTGCGGCAACGTATGGATTACCGACGACGTACCCGCCGGCGCCATCGTCACCCAACGGTGCGGAGGCGAACTAACCGTAGTGATCGATGAACAATAAGCAACCCAATTGTATTAATAATAGAATAAGAATTGTCAACTTTCTACAGCAATGAGCGAGACATTTGAAATGGTGGCCAAAACCCTCTACGGGTTAGAAGAAATACTGGCCGGCGAATTAGTAGCCTTGGGAGCCAACGACGTGCAAATAGGCCGCCGGATGGTATCCTTCACAGGCGACAAAGAATTACTTTACAAGGCCAACTTCTGCTGCCGTACGGCACTGCGCATCCTTAAGCCCATCTATCACTTCAAAGCCAAAGATGCCGATACCGTATATAAAGAGGTAAAAAAAGTGGAATGGGAGAAACACTTGTCCCTCGACAAGACCTTCGCCATCGATTCGGTGATCTACTCCGACGATTTCAACCATTCCAAATTCGTAGCCTACCGCACGAAAGACGCCATCGTCGATTACTTTATGGAAAAAACCGGCAAACGACCTTCCGTACGCGTAAACAACCCCGATCTCTATATCAACATCCATATCTCCCACAACGACTGCACGCTTTCCATCGATAGTTCGGGCGACTCGCTGCACAAACGGGGATACCGTGTCGATCAAACCGAAGCCCCGCTCAACGAAGTGCTGGCTGCGGGAATGATCCTGAAAACCGGTTGGAAAGGCGAATCGAATTTCGTCGATCCGATGTGCGGATCGGGTACCCTCTTGATTGAAGCCGCCATGATCGCCCTCAACATCGCGCCGGGCGTTCACCGCAAAGAATACGCTTTCGAGAAATGGGTAGATTTCGATCAAGCCCTCTTCGATAAAATCTACAACGACGAAAGTCAGGAAAAAACCTTCGATTTCAAATGCTACGGCGCCGACATCTCGCCGGCCGCCATCGAAATCGCCCAGAAAAACATCCGGAGCGCCGGCTTGGGCAAATACATCGAACTGAAAACGCAACCGTTCCAACAATGCAACGAAGCCCCGCAACCAGGCATTCTGGTGACGAACCCGCCCTACGGCGAACGCATCTCTTCGCGCGACCTGCTGGGCCTTTACTCCATGATCGGAGAAAGACTCAAACACGTATTCACCGGCTATAAAGCCTGGATTCTGAGCTACAAAGACGAATGTTTCGACAAGATCGGCTTGCATCCGAACGAAAAAATGAAATTAATCAACGGATCACTGGAATGCGAATACCGTTGTTACGAATTGTTCGACGGCAAAAACAAAGACTACAAGAAAGCGCTCAACGAAGCCGGGCCCGATGGCCGGCGCAGTGTCCGGAGCCGGACTCTCGAAGGCGAACGCCGCACAGATAAACCCCGCGATTTCAAAACCGAGCGGTTCGATCGCCCCGAACGCCGTTTTGCCGCCGCCCATAGCGAAGACGAAGAAGAACGGATGGCCGCTACACCCGGCAAACGGTATTTCGGCAACGATCCCATCGGCAGTCGCCCGGTATCCAAACCGATCAAGCCAAAAGGCGAGCGGCCGGGAAAAATGCGGTATCGCGACGAAGACAGCGACGGATTCGCCAGTCGTTTCGACACTCGCAAACACACAAGCAAACCTTCCTTCAAAAAACCCTTCAAAAAAAGAGGACGTACCGATTATGAAGATTAAACAAATACTCGCGGCCGCGCTAGCCGCCGTCTTATTTCCCGCATCGTTTATGGCACAAGACAAACTCCTTACGTTAGACAACCTCATCCCCGGCGGCAAAACCTACGAACAGTTCGTACCCGCCACCCTCAAGGGGCTGAAATGGTGCGGCGACTCCTATATTTATACAAAAGGCGACAGCGTATGGAGCGCCGCGCCGGGAGAAAAAGAAACGGTGTTGTTCACCCGCGGCCGGTTGAATGAAGCGTTGGCCGCAGCCGGGCTTCCGGGCGTAGCCAAATTGCCGGCTTTCTCCACCCCCATACCCGCGGAAGCGCTGCTGGCATTCAATCTGAAAGGACATCTTCTCCATTACCTGCCAAACGAAAACCGGATTGCAGCCGATTACCTATTGCCGGAAAAAGGAGCGAACTGGGATTTCTGCCCCGCAAACGGCCACTTGGCTTTTACCGAAGGAAACAATCTCCGGATATGCTGTGCGGACGGAAAAATAATACCCGTGACGGAAGAAACGGAGGAAGGAATCGTGGTAGGGCAGGCCGTACACCAACGTGAATTCGGCATTCACAAGGGAACATTCTGGTCGCCGAAAGGTTCGGCCCTGGCTTTTTACCGGATGGACGAACGGATGGTAACGACCTATCCGCTGGTGAATATCGACGCCCGCTGCGCTGAATTGGTTCCCCATAAATACCCGATGGCCGGGATGAAAAGCCACGAAGTAACGGTGGGAGTATATCGGCCGGCCGACGGCAAAACCATCTGGCTGAAGACAGGCTTGCCGAAAGAAAAATATTTAACGAACATCGCCTGGAGCCCCGACGAACAACATATTTACATAGCCGAGTTGAACCGCGACCAGAATGAAATGCACCTGGTGCGTTATTCGGCCCTTACGGGAGAAAAAGAAGCGGAATTATTCACCGAACGCGACGAGCGGTATGTTGAACCCCAGCATCCGGTACAGTTCGTGCCCGGCGATGCGGAGAAATTTATCTGGCAGAGCGAAAAAGACGGGTTCAACCATCTTTATTTGTACGATACGGACGGACGCGAGTTGAAACAACTCACCTCCGGTGAATGGGTGGTGCTCAACGTATTGGGATTCGATAAAAAAGGAGAACACATTTTCCTTGCGGCTACCGCCCCGCATCCGTTGCGTTCGAACAGCGCCGGGACGCCGATGGAAGTCTATGCCTGGAAGGTGAATCTGAAAAACGGCAAACGGACGTGCCTTACCCAAACGCCGGGCGTGCACCGGGTAGCGTTGAGCCCATCCGGAGCTTACCTGATCGATCAGTATTCTTCACCTTCGGTGGTACGAAATATCGATTTGGTCGCAACCAAAAACGGACGGCAGATCGCTACGCTTCTATCGGCTTCCGATCCTTTCAAAGGCTATGCGATGCCGGAGATCACCACCGGCACGATTTTGGCCGCCGATGGTGTTACCGAGCTGCATTACCGTTTGGTCAAACCGGTCGGTTTGGATGAAACGAAGAAGTATCCGGCCGTGGTATATGTATACGGAGGCCCGCACTCCCAAATGGTAACGGGCGATTGGATGAACGGCGCCCGCGGATGGGATATTTATATGGCCCAGCGCGGATATGTGATCTTTACGGTGGATAGCCGCGGTTCCTCCAACCGGGGACATGCGTTTGAAAGCGCGATTCACCGGAACCTGGGGGTAAACGAAATGGCCGACCAGGTGAAGGGGGTGGAATTTCTTCAATCGCTGCCCTATGTAGATGCCGACCGGATCGGGGTACATGGCTGGAGCTACGGCGGGTTTATGACGACCAACCTGATCCTGACCTACCCGGATCTGTTTAAAGTAGCGGTAGCAGGCGGCCCGGTGATTGATTGGAGCAAGTACGAGATCATGTACGGCGAACGATATATGGATCGGCCCCAGGATAATCCGGAAGGATATAAGAACGCCGATTTGAAACGGAAAGCGGGCAACCTGAAAGGGCATTTGTTGTTGATACATGGCGATGTCGATCCGGTGGTGCTTTGGCAGCACAGCCTGGGTTTCCTCAAAGCTTGCGTAGAGGCAGGCACCTATCCGGATTATTTTGTCTATCCGCGGCATCAGCATAATGTGATCGGAAAAGACCGGCCGCATTTGCACGAGAAAATTACGCGCTATTTCGACGATTATCTGAAAAATGCGCCCGCATCGGACAAGAAATAGGAAAGGATGGGAATCAATAAACTCGTAAAATACTAATCGAAAAGATATGAATATATTGCTATTGGGCTCGGGAGGACGTGAACATGCCCTGGCCTGGAAAATGGCTCAGAGTGAGAAAATAGACCGGTTGTTTATCGCGCCGGGCAATGCCGGAACGGCTTCGGTAGGTACGAACGTGGCTATGAAAGCCGACGATTTTGAAGCGATTGCGGATTTCGTGCGTAGCGAAGGAATCGACATGGTGGTGGTAGGGCCTGAAGATCCGCTGGTGAAAGGGATCACGGACTTTTTCAAAGCCGATCCCTCGCTGGCGTCGGTAGCCGTGATCGGGCCGAGCCGGGAGGGGGCGCAATTGGAAGGAAGCAAAGAATTTGCCAAGGCCTTTATGGGACGGCATCAAATTCCTACGGCCCGGTATAAAAGCGTGACGGCCGATAATCTGGAGGAAGGCTATGCGTTCCTGGAATCGCTGGCCGCGCCCTATGTATTGAAAGCGGACGGGCTGGCCGCCGGAAAAGGGGTGTTGATTATCGACAAGCTGGAAGAGGCGAAAAAGGAACTGGGCGATATGCTGGGCGGTATGTTCGGCGAAGCCAGCCGGACGGTGGTGATCGAAGAGTTTCTGGACGGCATCGAATGTTCGGTTTTCGTATTGTCCGACGGGAAAGATTATAAAGTATTGCCGGTAGCGAAAGATTATAAACGGATCGGCGAAGGAAATACCGGCCTGAATACAGGGGGCATGGGAGCCGTGTCACCCGTGCCGTTTGCCGACGAAGTGTTTATGCAAAAAGTCGAGGAACGGATTATCCGGCCTACGGTGGAAGGGCTGCGGACGGAAAACATCGATTACAAAGGGTTTATTTTCCTGGGTCTGATCGAGGTGAAAGGGGAACCGATGGTGATCGAATACAATTGCCGGATGGGCGATCCGGAAACGGAAGTCGTGATGCTGCGTATCGAGAGCGATCTGGTGGATTTGCTGGAAGGCGTGGCCCAAGGGAATCTGGCCGGCCGCCGGCTGGTGGAAGATAAGCGGGC
The DNA here is from genome assembly GCA_048403675.1 of Tannerellaceae bacterium. GTDB lineage: Bacteria > Bacteroidota > Bacteroidia > Bacteroidales > Tannerellaceae > Parabacteroides. The sequence continues at coordinate 6,585 of DBFJSK010000196.1, forward strand.
GGCGGTAACCGTCATGCTGGTGAGCGGCGGGTATCCGGAAGCTTACGAAAAGGGAAAAGTAATCAGCGGGTTCGATGCGGTACCGGCTGACAATATTCTCTTTCATGCCGGTACGCGTGCCGATGGCGAACGGATCTTGACGAGCGGAGGGCGCGTGATTGCCGTCAGTTCGTACGGACAGGATAAGGAACAAGCCCTCAAGCGTTCTTTCGCCGGGGCCGAAGCAATCGACTTCGACAAAAAGTATTTCCGCCGCGATATTGGATTCGATTTGTAAAACTGAGGGTTAAATTCGATAGAAAGCCGGGGGTTCTCCCGGCTTTATTTTGCTTATGAGAAGTTCTTCGCCTTATTATGGCCGGAAATATGATTTGTCGTCGATGGGTACGTACGCCTATATCGGCATCGGTTGCCTGGTGTGCTGGCTGGCAGGGTTCTTGGATTCGGCCGGTTATCCGGTATATGGCGAAGTGACGGCTCCCCCCCTGTGGAACGCCGTTTGCCGGGTATTGCCGGGAAAAGCGTTTACCTATCTGATCGGCATGGCGTTGATGTTGGGAGGAGCTTTTTTGCTTCACCGGGCGAATTATGCCTTGGTACTGATTCGCGAGAAAACGTTTCTTCCCTTCTTTTTGTATGCGTTGCTGATTAGTACGAATCCGGACTTCCTACCGTTGAAGTCCACTTCGGTAGGGGTATTTTGCCTGGTATTGGCCATTTACGAATTGTTTACTTCCTATCATGATCCGGAAGCTACTTCGCACGCCTATAATGCGACGTTGATTCTGGGCGTGGGCAGTTTGCTTTGGGTGCATATTCTGTGGTTTATTCCGTTCTTCTGGTGGGGAATGTATAATTTCCGTTCGTTAAATCTGCGGACGTTTATGGCTTCTTTGCTGGGGGTGGGTACGGTATATTGGTTCGTATTGGGGTGGTGCGTCTGGCAACAGGATTATACGCCGTTTACGATTCCGTTTGCGGCGCTGGGGAAAGTCAGGATTTTATTTTTCCAGGGAGCCGGATGGATCGATTGGGTGGAAATTATGTATGTCGGGTTGCTGGCTATCGCGGCTTCGGTGAATATCATTACACACGAATATGAAGATAATTTGCGTACGCGGCAATTTTTGGCTTTTCTGATTGCGCTAACAATCTGGACGTTTGGTTTGTTCTTTTTGTACGAGCAATCGTCGGAAGAATTTTTGGAAATGGTGTGTATGCCGGTGTCTATTCTATTGGCTCACTTTTTTACGGTCGTCCGGGGGAAATATATGTTCTGGTTGTTTCATTGTACGGTGTTTCTTTTGGTGGCTTTCTATTTTATTCGATTATGGAATTTCTTATAGCATACGGATATATCGGAGTTTTTATCGCATCTTTTCTGGCGGCCACGATCTTGCCGTTCAGCAGCGAAGTCGTGCTTACCGGGGTGTTGTTGGCCGGAGCGGCGTACTGGCCATGTATGATTGCGGCTACCTTGGGCAATTTCCTGGGGGGCATGAGTTGTTATTGGCTGGGCATGCTCGGAAAGGTGGAATGGAT
>DBFJSK010000197.1:0-2931 GCA_048403675.1 Tannerellaceae bacterium
CCTATCCTTAATCCCCTAAAAGAAAATGCCAATTATAGAAATACAATCCTTGTCACACCCCGGCGTAGAGCTATTCAGCACCCTCACCGAAGCTCAGTTGCGCAACCGTATCGATCCTTTGAAAGGTATTTTTATAGCGGAAAGCCCTAAAGTGATTCAGGTTGCCTTAGATGCCGGATATGAGCCTTTAGCCCTTTTGTGCGAGCAGAAACATATCACTGGGGATGCTGCCGGCATCCTAGCGCGTTGTGGCGATATTCCCGTCTATACAGGTGAGCGGAATATACTCGCTACACTTACCGGCTATACCCTTACCCGGGGCGTTCTTTGTGCGATGCGTCGTCCTTATCTGCCAAGCTTGGACGAAGTATGCCGGCAGGCTAACCGCATGGTGGTGATAGATGGAGTGGTGGACACAACCAACATCGGCGCCATCTTCCGGTCGGCTGCCGCTCTGGGCATGGATGCCGTTTTGCTGACGCGTACTTCTTGCGACCCGCTCAATCGCCGGGCGATCAGAGTATCCATGGGATCGGTTTTTCTTGTGCCCTGGACTTGGTTGGACGGCTCCGTGGCGAGGCTTGGCGATTGGGGGTTCCGTACAGCCGCTATGGCACTGACCGACCGTTCTATCTCTATCGACGACCCGGTTTTGGCAGCCGAACCTAAACTAGCTATCGTAATGGGTACCGAGGGCGACGGCCTTTCGCCTCAAACTATTTCCGAAGCCGACTATGTGGTTCGTATCCCCATGGCGCACGGAGTCGATTCACTCAATGTTGCGGCGGCGGCTTCCGTTGCTTTTTGGCAGCTTCGCTTTCCGGGTTTCAAAAGATGAGTCGTCTTTGCAGTGGAAAGCCAAATAGGGTGCACCCGGAGGGGGGGGGGGACGGCTTGGGGAGTAACCGGCATAGCCACCCGATAGGTTGCTTCCCCTCAAAATATGCTGGGCGAGCGGATAGTAAAAATAAGTCCCTGCACCCCCTGCCCACCAGTCTGTAAATTCGTTTTCCGCCGCATTCGTCCGGAACAGTCCTCGTTGTAGCCGACCGTTTGCCTTTGGTTCCGATAAAAGGATTAAAAAAAATCAGGCGCTTTCAAGGCCATCCCGGCAGCCCGATGAAAAATTCAATCGGAAATTGTCTGCTAAAACATACTTTCCCGGAATCCTGTTTATTCCTAAAATTAAAACCCCGAAAAGAAAAATCGTATCGGTTCTTGCCTATTTTTTCTAAGGGAAATCTGTTCATCCCTTTAGTGCAAAAAAAATTAAGTTCGCAAAATAATATTCCAAACAGGCGATTAAAATACCGTAAGCTGCTCCGGTAAATTCCAAATTATGGTCACCCATCAAAAGGCCAACGTGCAGCCAGTGCGGCGTAACAGGGTCTGTTTTTTTGCAGATTTTGCCTTCGAATGGTCAGTATTTATCTTTTTATGAATAGATATTCTTCTTACTTTTGTGGACTTAATTCGATCTTTGCCCCTGTCTAAACATCCGTTATAGAAGAGAATAATTCTATAGAGCCGAGGGGGATGACTTACTAACAAATAATACTTAAAGAAAAAATGAAACGCATTGTTTTTTTGGATTATGTGCGGGTGTTCGCCTGTTTCCTTGTTATGCTTGTGCACGCAAGTGAAAACTTTTATGGAGCTGCCGGCTCTACCGATATGGTGGGGTCGCAGTCCTATCTGTCCTGTGAAGCAGACCGGCTGTGGGTGGCGGTGTACGACGGATTTTCCCGCATGGCAGTACCGCTGTTTATGATTGTCTCGGCCTATCTTCTGGCACCGATGAAAGAGGGACAAACCATGTGGCAATTCTATCGTCAACGTTTCCTGCGTATCATCCCGCCGTTTTTCATTTTTATGATACTATACAGTACCCTGCCGATGCTGTGGGGCCAGCTAGACGGAGAAACCTGCCTGAAGGATCTGTCCCGGATCTTTCTGAACTTCCCTTCACAAGCGGGACACTTATGGTTTATGTATCCCTTAATCAGCCTATACCTCTTTATCCCTATCCTGTCTCCCTGGCTGAGGGAAGTGACGGCCAAAGAGGAACGCTTCTTCCTCATTCTGTTTCTGATCTCCACCTGTATGCCCTATCTCAACCGCTGGTGTGGAGAAGTATGGGGGCAATGTTTCTGGAACGAATACCACATGTTATGGTACTTTTCCGGTTATTTAGGATACCTTGTACTGGCGCATTACATACGGGTTCATCTTACGTGGAGTTCGGCCAAACGGTTGAAGGTAGGAATCGTTTTAATGCTCGTAGGCGCCGCCTGGACTATCTACTCCTTCTATATCCAGGCTATACCCGGAGAAATCCTTTCCACCCCCGAAATAGAAATAGGATGGGCTTTCTGTACCCTCAACTGTGTACTTCTCACAGCAGGCACTTTTCTGATTTTCACCTGTATAAACCGTCCGTTACGGCTCATTACGGAAATGTCGAAACTTAGCTATGGCATGTATCTTATGCACATATTCTGGCTTGGCTTATGGGTAACCGTGTTCAAAGCTACCTTGGCATTCCCTACTGTGGCGGCCATCCCTTGCATTGCCGTGAGTACATTTATATGCTGTTATTTAACTGCGAAGATGATTTCCTTCCTGCCCGGGAGTAAATGGATAATAGGATAAATAACCAAAAAGGATAGAAGCCCTGTTCAGGAAGACCGTTTGCCTTCCTGAACAGGTTTGCGCTCTTATTGCGGAAGATTGACCAAATAATGAACGCCTTAAAATTCTTATTTTCATAAACTTAAATATTCAGAAAAAAGAAAAGGAATAAAAAAAGGAAAAATAAATTACTTTTTTGCAGTGTAATTCAAAAAAAAGCCTACCTTTGCACCGCAATTCGGGAATGGTTTACTGGTTGAAATTGATTTATTGGAGAGATGCTCGAGTGGTTGAAGAGGC
>DBFJSK010000198.1:0-6225 GCA_048403675.1 Tannerellaceae bacterium
GCCCTTCCCCAGTGAAAGCGGCTATAAAGGTTGCCCCACAAATGTCAATAATGTAGAAACATATGCCAATATTCCGGTCATCCTGCTTAAAGGCGCCGCCTGGTTCAGCCGCATCGGTACGGCCAAAAGCAAAGGAACGAAAGTATTCGCACTGGCCGGAAAGGTAAATAATGTAGGCTTGATCGAAGTGCCGATGGGCACGACCTTGCGGGAAGTCATTTTCGGTATCGGAGGCGGCATCAAAGAGGGGAAAAAATTCAAGGCAGTCCAGACCGGAGGCCCCTCGGGAGGTTGTCTGACGGAAAAGCACCTCGATTTGCCGATCGATTACGATAATTTGTTGGCGGCCGGTTCGATGATGGGTTCGGGCGGCATGATCGTGATGGATGAAGACGATTGTATGGTGGCGATGGCTAAATTCTACCTCGACTTTACGGTAGAAGAATCGTGCGGAAAATGCGCGCCCTGCCGGATCGGCAATAAGCGCCTGCACGAAATTCTACAGAAAATTACCGATGGGAACGGCACACGGGAAGATCTGGAAAAACTCCGTAACCTGGCGCTGGTCATTAAAGATACCGCTCTTTGCGGATTAGGACAGACTTCGCCCAACCCCGTCCTCTCGACCCTGGATAATTTTTACGACGAATACCTGGCTCATGTGGACGAGAAACGATGTCCGTCGCATCAATGCAAAGAACTTACCCAGTATTTCATCAATCCGGAAAAATGCCGGGGATGTACGCTTTGCGCCCGGGTATGCCCTGTGCATGCCATCACCGGCGAACGGAAAGTTCCGCATGTGATCGATCCGCAACTCTGTATCCGTTGCGGCACCTGCATGGATAAATGCAAATTCGGCGCCGTGTACGTACACTAAGCCCGTCTTCTCTTTTTTTTCTTTGCCGATTATAAATCTTTTCCCATTGATACTTATGGAAACTGTCAGATTAACCATCGATAAAAAAATAGTGGAAGTCCCAAAAGGAACCACCATCCTGGATGCCGCTAAAAGCGTCGGCATCCGTATTCCCACCCTCTGTTATATGAAACTGGAGGATCTCCATTACGAAAACAATCCCGGCGCTTGCCGCATTTGCGTAGTAGAAGTAGAGGGGCGCCGCAACCTGGCGCCTTCGTGTAAAACCGAATGCACCGAAGGAATGATAGTCAGAACCCATACGCCCCGGGTGATGAATGCCCGCAGAACCGTGATGGAGCTGATTCTTTCCAACCATCCGGCCGAATGTCTGACATGCAGCAGCAACGGACATTGCGAATTGCAAAATATCGCCCACGACCTGGGCATCCGCCAGATTCGTTATACCGGCGAACAGTCCACCTTTTCCATCGACCGGTCGCCCTCGATCGTGCGGAATATGAACAAATGCATCATGTGCCGCCGTTGCGAAACCATGTGCAACTCCATTCAGACCGTCGGAGCGCTGACGGCCGTCAACCGGGGGTTCAATGCCGCCGTATCGACAGCTTTCGAACGCGACATGGCCGGAAGCACCTGTTCCTATTGCGGGCAATGCGTATCCGTCTGCCCGGTCAATGCCCTGAGTGGACGCAACACCCAGCAGCCGGTACTCGATGCGTTGGCCGATCCCGACAAGATCGTTATCGCACAGACCGCCCCGGCCGTACGTACGGCGTTGGGACGCGATTTCGGATGCGAACCGGGTACGCTCGTCACCGGTAAAATGGTTTCGGCGCTGCGCCAACTCGGTTTCGACTATGTATTCGATACCGACTTTGCCGCCGATCTGACCATCATGGAAGAAGGTACCGAACTCCTGCAACGCCTCGGCGCTTATCTGCAAGGGGGGCGGGACGTCAAAATACCGCTCATGACGAGTTGCTGCCCCGGCTGGGTAAGCTTTGTGGAACAACATTATCCCGAATTGCTCGACCATTTGTCGACAGCCAAAAGCCCCCAGCAAATGTTCGGCGCCATTGCCAAAAGCTATTTTGCCGAAAAACTCGGGGTCGATAGGAAGAAACTGGTTGTCGTTTCCATCATGCCCTGCTTGGCCAAAAAATACGAAGCCAGCCGACCCGAATTTGCTGTCGACGGCAATCCGGATGTCGATTATTCCATTTATACCCGCGAATTGGCCCGTCTGATCCGTTATGCCAATATCAATTTCAACGAATTGCCCGATAGCGATTTCGATCATCCGCTCGGCGAATCGACCGGCGCCGGGGTAATCTTCGGCACCACCGGCGGCGTTATCGAAGCCGCTTGCCGCACAGCCTACGAACTTTTCACGAAAAAGACCTCTCCGAAAATCGATTTCGAAGAGCTCCGCGGTTTGGAAGGAATCCGCAGTGCTAGCATCGATTTCGACGGGGTAGAGGTACGCATCGGAATTGCCCACGGACTGGGGAATGCCCGCAAACTGATCGAAGAAGTGAAGAATGGCACGTCCGTCTATCATGCCATCGAAGTGATGGCCTGTCCGGGCGGTTGCATCGGCGGGGGCGGACAACCTTTCCACCGCGGCACAATGGAAGTACTGCGCAAACGGGCCGCCTCCCTGTATCAGGAAGATGCCGGGAAAACGCTCCGCAAAAGCCATGAGAACCCTTCTGTCCGCCGGCTTTACGATGAATACCTGGGCGAGCCTTGCGGCGCCCGCGCCCACGCGTTGCTTCACACGCATTACGTCGATCGCAAAGAAGTAATAGGATTGTACCGAACAAACCGATAAGAAAGAATAAGCCATGAATACGATACATTTGCCCCAAGCTAAAATAGCCGAGCTGAATGCGCTCTGCGCCGAACGGAACAACGATCCGGGCGAACTGATTAATCTGCTGCACGCCGCCCAGGGCCTTTTCGGCTACCTGCCGCGGGAAGTGCAGGAAATTATCGCCGCCAACCTGCACATTCCCGTTTCCCGGGTATACGGCGTCGTCACGTTCTATTCCTTTTTTACGATGACGCCTAAAGGAAAATATCCTATATCCGTTTGCATGGGTACGGCCTGCTACGTACGCGGCGCAGAAAACGTGTTGGATGAATTCCAACGACAACTCGAAATCAAAATAGGGCAGACCACCGCCGACGGCCTTTTCTCGCTCGACTGTCTGCGTTGCGTAGGCGCTTGCGGACTCGCCCCGGTGGTGACGATTGCCGGAAAAGTATACGGACGGATGACACCGGAAAAGGTGCGTGATATATTGACGGAGTATTATATGCTGGAGCAATAAATAAAATTGATTAGGATATAGAGGAAACCTATCAAAGAAATTTTAAGACTTCTATAAGATATATTCATAAATTATTCTACATTTGCATATAATAAATCTAAATAAATAATAGGTATTATGCGTAAAACAATGTATGGTCGGATCGCCCTGTGGCCGCTCGGGTTGGCAGCCCTGGCGGGAATTATGTCGAGCTGCGGCTCATCCGATTACAAAAAGTATGCAAATGACGAAGCCAAACAAGTGGCATCCATTCTCCGTGCGAACGGATGTTTAGAATGTCATGCGGCGGACGCCCCTGTTCCTTTTTACGGGAAACTGCCGCTGATCGGCCCCGTAGTACAGGCCGACATGAAGGAAGGCACTCACTACCTGGACTTGACGGCGATGGTAGAAGCGTTGGAAAACGGTACGCCCGTATCCGAAACCGATCTGGCAAAGGTTGAAAATACAGCCCTTAGCGGAAGCATGCCTCCCGCCAAATTCTACATGGCCCACTGGGGCACGAAACTGAACAGCGACGAACGCGCCATCCTCATCAAATGGGCGAAGAATGAACGCCGGCAGCACTTCACCAGCCCCACGGTAGCCGAAGAATTTGCCGCTGAACCCGTGCAGCCGCTTCCCGTCAGCCTGTCCACCGACTCGGCAAAAGTAGCCTTAGGCTTTGCCCTGTATCACGACACCCGTTTATCCGGCGACAATACCATTTCGTGCGCTACCTGCCACGGCTTGAATACCGCCGGAGTCGATCGCAAACAATATTCGGAAGGCATCAATGGCCAATTCGGAGGCGTGAATGCCCCGACTGTCTATAACTCCGCCCTCAACTTCCTTCAGTTCTGGGACGGCCGCGCCGCCGATTTGAAAGAACAAGCCGCCGGCCCCCCATTGAATCCGGTTGAAATGGGTTGCGCCTCCTTCGACGAAATTTGCGCCAAGCTGGCCGACGACAAAGTATTCAGCACCCAATTCCTGGCCGTTTATCCGGAAGGCTTCAACCAGTCGACCGTCACCGACGCCATCGCCGAATTCGAAAAAACGTTGCTTACCCCCAGCCGCTTCGACCACTACCTGATGGGCGATAAAAATACGCTGACGGCAGAAGAAGTGGAAGGGTATCAACTCTTCAAAGACAATAAATGCGCCACTTGCCATGTGGGTATGAACCTGGGCGGACAATCGTTCGAATACATGGGAATCAAAGACAATTACTTCGATTACCGCGGCACCGGCCTGACCGACGGCGACAACGGACGTTTTGCCGTTACCAAGAATGAAGCCGATCGCCACCGGTTTAAAACACCTACCTTGCGCAACGTCTTGTTGACCGCTCCCTATATGCACGACGGGACGATCCAGACCATTGAAGACGCTATTCAGGTGATGCACGAATTCCAGATCGGACGACACATATCCGACGCGGAAACCGCCAAGATCGTGGCCTTCCTCGGTACGCTGAACGGCGAATACAACGGAGCTAAGCTTCAATAATAACCTAAATCCGATAGCATGCCCTTTCGCCTCTCCCATATCATTCTGCTTTTGGTACTATGCCAAAATTATGAAACGATGGGAGCACAGGAGGAAGGGCTTGCTTCTTATTATCACGAGCGTTTCAACGGACGAAAATCTTCGAGCGGACGGGTATACGACCACAATGAGTTAGTAGCCGCCCACCGCACCCATCCTTTCGGTACCTTTTTACGCGTCACCAACCTGAACAACCTGCAAACCGTGATCGTATGTGTGACCGACCGCGGACCCCATCGGAAAGGACGCATCATCGACCTATCCGGAGACGCCGCCCGACAACTCGGATTTAAAGATAAAGGAGTAGCCAGAGTACGATTGGAGGTAGTGCCCGGCCCTCTGGATTTACGCTATTTGGATTTGATCTATCCCAAAATTCCTTATTTGAATCTAAGCAAAAAACGCCCTATTCCTCCTTATAATGGTATGAAATTCAATAAATAATTATACAGAAGATGAAACAAATATTAATCACCGGAGGAGCCGGATTCATAGGCTCGCATTTATGTGCCCGCCTGCTCGACGAAGGACATGAAGTAATCAGTCTGGACAACTACTTCACAGGAAAAAAAGAAAACATTCTTCCGCTGATAAACAATCCTCATTTCGAACTTGTACGCCACGACGTTATCCATCCTTACAACGCCGAAGTCGATGAAATCTACAACCTGGCCTGTCCCGCCTCGCCCGTATATTATCAATTAGATCCCATCCAGACCGTCAAAACATCCGTTATGGGCGCCATCAATATGCTGGGCCTGGCCAAACGCACCAACGCCAAACTGCTGCAAGCCTCCACAAGCGAAGTGTATGGCGATCCCATTATCCACCCTCAGGTCGAAACATATTGGGGAAACGTGAACCCCGTCGGCCCCCGTTCCTGCTATGACGAAGGAAAGCGCTGCGCCGAAACCCTCTGCATGGACTATCACCGGCAAAATAACGTCCGGATAAAAATTGTTCGTATCTTCAATACCTACGGTCCCAACATGAGCATCAATGACGGCCGGGTGGTATCCAACTTCATCATTCAAGCCCTCCAGCACAAAGACCTTACCATTTATGGCGACGGAACCCAAACCCGTAGCTTTCAATATGTGGACGATCTGGTAGAAGGCATGGTCAGGATGATGAACAGCGACGACGACTTCACCGGCCCGATAAACATCGGCAATCCGGACGAATTCTCCATGCTCGAACTGGCGCGGATCATCATCCGCATGACAGGTTCTTCCTCGAAAATCGTTCATATGCCCCTGCCCGGCGACGATCCCAAACAACGCCGCCCGGACATTTCGCTGGCCAAAGAAAAACTGGGAGGATGGGAACCCACCGTCACCCTGGAAGACGGATTGAAGAAAACCATCGCCTACTTCCGTTCTCTTTGATCTACTTTCCATTTTATACAGAGGGATTGTCTTCGCTTGGGCAGACAACCCCTTTTCTATTTCTTTCTTTTGATACAAACAGATCGGC
>DBFJSK010000199.1:0-2101 GCA_048403675.1 Tannerellaceae bacterium
TACGGATTCCTTTAACTAAATTCAGTATGGATTCCTTCTAACCGAATTGAGTATAGAGTCCGTTAAATGAATTGAATATAAATTCCTTTAAATAGCTTTTTGATAGATCGTTTTAATCAGCTTTTTGATAAATTCCTCGCATCAGCTTTTTAATGAATCCCGCTGCGTGGCTTTATGACGGATCTCTTTCAACGGCCTCTTCTGACGGGAACACGGATGGATAGTCTTTCTTATTATTCTTTGCCGATCCATTTCACCCATGCCCCCCCAATAAAAAATACACAGTTAAGCACATGCTAGCCGCTTAAACCGTGTATTCCTCAAAACCTCCCCTTTCCGAAACCGCGGGGCAGCACCTCACGGCTTCGGAAAAGAAGGTCACTTCAACATTATTTATACCAAACCGGCCCGGGCTTATTCCCCATTTCAAATTCCAGCGTGGAACCGTTCATGATCTGGTCGTGCGTGATATAGCTCTTATCATACGGCTTTCCATCGAGCTTGACGGCCTGGATATAGATATTCTCGGCGCTCACCTTCGGCGCTTTTACCGTGAATACCTTACCGCCGGCCACATGCATCTTCACTTCTTTGAACATCGGCGTGCCGATCTCGTACTGTCCGCTGATCGGATCGATCGGATAAAAGCCCATCGAACTGAACACGAACCACGCCGACATCTGGCCGCAATCCTCGTTGCCGCACAACCCGTCGGGCGTATTGCGATACAAATCGTGCAACACCTGGGCCACATACTGCTGCGTCTTCCACGGCTGATCCACCTTGTTAAACAAATAAATCACGTGGTGGCTCGGCTCGTTGCCATGCGCATACTGCCCGATCATGCCCGTACTGAAAATAGGCAAATCCTCCTTCGCGTCCGGCTGATACGTAAACATGCTATCCAGCTTCTCGGCAAACCGCTCTTTGCTGCCCAACAGGCCGATCAAGCCGTCCAGATCATGCTGCACCGACCAGAAATACTGCCAGCCGTTGCTCTCGCAAATATCCTCGGTATAGTCCTTCGCATCGAAAGGCGTCACAAAATTTCCCTTTTCGTCGCGCGGTTGCATAAAACCCGTCTCCGGGTTAAACACATTCCGGTACGACTGGGCGCGCCGGTAAAATTCATCGGCAATCTCCTTTTTGCCCATCTTCTCGGCCATCCGGGCGATGCAATAATCGTCGTACGCATATTCCAGCGTTTTGGAAAGCGACCAGTTTTCCCATTTCGCCGGATCGCTGAAACGGGGCACATAGCCCAATTGCTTATACAGCCCGATACCGCGGTAATCGTCGCGATTGGCAGTGGCCACCGCCGCTTCGAGCGCTTTCTCGGGATCGAAATCCCCGATTCCTTTCAGGTAAGCATCCACAATGACCGGCACGGCGTGGTAGCCAATCATCATATTCGTTTCATGCCCATATAGATTCCACAGCGGGAGCGCGCCGCTCTGATCGTAAAAATGCAAGAACGATTTCACCATATCGTTCACCCGTTCCGGCTCCGTATACGTATACAGCGGATGTGCGGCCCGGAAGGTATCCCAGAGCGAGAAGGTAGAGTAATTCGTCCAACCGTTGGTTTGATGGATCTTGCCGTCGGGACCGTAATACGAGCCATCCACATCGCTGTAAATCGTCGGGGCGATCATGGTATGATAGAGGGCGGTATAGAATTTAACCAAATCGTCGGCCACCGGGCTTTCCACTTCGATTTTGCCCAACTGGCCGTTCCATTCCTGCACAGCCTGCCGATGATAACGGTCGAAATCGTCGTGCGGCGCTTCGGCGTTCAGGTTCAGGGCCGCTCCTTCCATGCTGGTGCCGGAGATGCCGGTGGTCACCAGGATTTCTTCATCCTTGGCGGTATTGAAATCGAAACGGGCGATATAGGCCGTTCCTACCCGGCCTTCTCCCTTGCTCTGGATAGCCGTGGTATCGATATGGTACGCGGCAAAAGGTTTGGAGAAACGCGTCTGGAAATAGACGTGCTGGTCGGGCGACCATCCGCGGGAAAAGCGGTAGCCGCGTATCGTAACCGAATCGAGCACTTCGATATAGGAATCGAGGGTAAAGTCCCAGTTCAGCGCCTTTTTGA
>DBFJSK010000200.1:0-3525 GCA_048403675.1 Tannerellaceae bacterium
TTGGCGCGGCAAAACGGTTTGGAAGGCATTCACTTTGTAGCCCATACTTATCAACCCGGAGACACCGCCAAGTTATTGGAATTGGGATACGATGCCGTTAATTTAGTCCGTTTGTTCGAATACCAACGAGTGGGTTTATCCTTTTTGCGGATGGCATTCAACAAAATACAGAGAGACGTATTTAAACATGGCTTCTGGTGCGAATATAAAAAAGCGATGAACTATTTCTCGGGCGAGGAAGACCGGCAAGAGACGGTCTATCCCACCCTCGTTCCCAATTGGGATCATTCCCCCCGCACAGGGCGTCAAGGCGCTATTCTGAAAAATTCCACTCCCACTTTATTTCGGAAACATGTAGAAAAAGCGATCCGTATGATCGCACATAAAACCCCCGAACACCGTATCCTTATTTTGAAATCATGGAACGAATGGGCCGAAGGAAACTACATAGAACCCGATTTAAAACACGGCAGGGAATATTTGGAAGCGTTGAAAAAAGCATTGACCACATCGGAAAATGACTGAAAAAGCCCTCTCAAAACAGTAACAAGATAAAAAAAGAAACGGAACAGACTTTGATCTTTCCTTCGGAAAAGACTAAAAAATAAATAGTATGTGCGGAATTTGCGGGTATATAGCCAACCATAAGATAGACAAAGCTGTCGTGCAGCGAATGAACCGGAGCATGATTCATCGCGGCCCCGACGGAGAAGGTTTCTATTTCGAAGACAATCTGGCCTTGGCCATGCGCCGGCTCAGTATCATCGACCTGGAGGGCGGCTGGCAACCTATATATAATGAAGATCATAGCCTGGTTTTGTTTATGAACGGAGAAATCTACAATTATGTAGAGCTCTGCCAGGAGTTGAAGAAGAAAGGACACGTTTTTTCCACTGCTTCGGACGCGGAGGTCATCGTCCATCTCTATGAAGAACATGGCCCCGACTGCATTCGGTCACTGCGAGGCATGTTCGCTGTTGCCCTATGGGATACACAGCGCAAAACCTTGCTCCTGGCTCGCGACCGTCTGGGCGAAAAACCGCTGTATTTGTATCAGGACGGCCGCCAACTGCTTTTCGCCTCCGAACTGCGCACCTTGCTGGCCTCGGGCCTTGTCCCGAAAGAAATCTCGCCCGAGTCCGTCAACCGTTTTTTCCGTTATCAATATATACCCGAACCGGACACGCTGCTTAAAGGGGTGAAAAAGGTCGCTCCCGCCACTTGCCTCTTGATTAATGAAGCGTTGGAGATACAAACACGCACCTATTGGCACATGGAAGAAGCGCCCTTGCTGGACGGCGATCCGGTCGCGTTGATGAAAGCCAGGCTGGAGGAAATCGGCAAACTGATTATCCGTGCAGACGTACCCGTGGGTGTGGCGCTGAGCGGCGGTATCGATTCGAGTTTAGTCGCAGCGCTGGCTTCCAAACAGTACAATACTCCGATGCACGCTTTTACGGTAGGCTACGAAGGACGTCCGAAAAGCGACGAGCGCCATGCTGCCCGGCGAATTGCCGATTATTTGGGGCTGACTTTTCATGAATTGGAATTAACTACAGCCGATTTTCTGGAGAATTTCCCCCGGATATGCCGTCTGTGCGACGACCCTATTTCCGATATTTCCGCTTTCGGCTATTATTCCGTTTCGAAAGCAGCGAAAGAACAGGGCGTACCGGTTTTATTGCAAGGCCAGGGTGGCGACGAACTGGCCTGGGGCTACAGTTGGGTACGCTCGTCGTATACCTTGGCCCTGCTGAAACAACGGATACTGGCCGGGGAACCGGGCGCCAAAGCCGCGCTTTTCAAACTCATTTTCAACGAACGCACCCGTCATCCCCGTCTTCGGAAAAATTGGCGCGATTTAGTGGGCGTTCGCAAATATATAGATCAACTCCGCCGGTTTAAAGCCGATCCCGCTGCGCTGCCTTTCTATGATACGCTGGACGGGTTTACCGACGATTTTACGTTTCTCTACGGGCCGCTGCTGAAAGACTTCGGAAAAAAAGACTACGCTTTCGAAGCTGCGGCCGGCGAATCGCCCGAGGTGGCTCTTACCCGGTTAATATCCTCCACTTACTTGCTGGAAAACGGAATCGCCCAAGGCGATCGGCTGAGCATGTCGAATTCGGTGGAACTCCGGCTTCCGCTGATCGATTATAAATTGGTGGAAACGGTGATCGGACTAAGAAAAAATCGCCTGGACATAGCCGATTCGCCCAAGAAAATATTTACCGACGTTGCCCGCGACATGCTGCCCGACTGGTTGTTTACCCTACCCAAACGTGGTTTCACGCCGCCGGTAGAAACCTGGACGAAGTCTTTGCTTGCCCGCTACGGCGACCGGTTTGCAGGCGGCAACCTGGTTCGCCACGGTATCATCAGCTCCGAGGGGGCTTTGAGGCTGAAACAGGGCGTAAGGAACCCGTCGATTGGTTTTCCCCTCTTCTTTAATGCCTTGGTATTGGAATTTTATTTAGACTTAATGAACGATTGAAATGTACGCAACGCCTGTTCTGTTCTTAATTTTTAATCGTCCCGATACCACCCAAATCGTCTTCGACCGGATTCGCCAAATGCAACCCGCCCGGTTGTATGTGGCGGCCGACGCCCCCCGCCGGCATAAACCCGGGGAAGCGGAAACCTGCCGCCAGACCCGCGCTATTATCGACCGGGTAGACTGGCCCTGCGAGGTGAAAAAACTTTACCGGGAAGAAAATCTGGGGTGCAAGCAATCGGTGTCGAGCGCGATTTCCTGGTTTTTCGAACACGAAGAGATGGGGGTGATCTTGGAAGACGATTGTCTGCCCGATCCTTCCTTCTTCCCTTTCTGTGAAGAGCTGTTGATAAAATATAAAGACGATGATCGCATCGGGCATATCGGCGGCAACTGCAATCTGCCCGGGATCGTCAAAGGAGGATTGAGTTACGATTTTTGTTCCGTCACCCATATCTGGGGATGGGCTACCTGGCGCCGGGTATGGAAAAACATGGATGTGAATTTTCCTTTTTGGGAGGAATGTCGCGCCCGGCGCAGTTGGCTTTTCCGCAATAAATGGGAAGAAATCTATTTTTCCTCTTTTATCTCGGATGCCTTGTACCAACGACACGGCCTGAACCCCTGGGGCGTTTTCTACTATTATATGCTCCGCACGCAAAACCAATTGTCGGTTTATCCGGCCGTAAATCTGGTGACGAATATTGGGCTGGGCAATCCCGAAGCTACGCATACTACCGGGAAAAGCCGCAAGCTTTATGTTCCGTCCGAAAAGATGGCCTTCCCTTTGCGCCATCCGGCGTATGTGATGGACAATCGGCAAATTAACAAGGCGGCCGTAAAGCACAGCTTTTTTTCCTATAAACGCCTCCTGCGGTATTTCTTAGGATTATATTAATTTTGAAAGGCAACAAAGACGATGGATATCCGTTTATTCTTTAATAAAATCTATTGGTCGCTGGTGAAAAAATCAGGGGTCAGCAATAACAAAAAGTCGTACGAATATTGGCTTGCCAAAGGGTATACGAATA
>DBFJSK010000201.1:0-17161 GCA_048403675.1 Tannerellaceae bacterium
CGCATATCGTCAATACGCCGCACATCGGCACTTCCGGTAGCGAACTGCGCCTTAATCACATTCAAATTATCGAACAAAGGCTGCATATAAGGCGCCACCTTCTGCTGTTCGTCGCCCGGCAGGAAGCCCAGATCCTTATTAGCCAGCGCTACGATAGGGCGCCCCAGCAACACCTGTTTGTACGACGAAGCCTGTTTCAGCGCCGCAGCCAAAGCCAGGAGCGTTTTGCCCGTTCCCGCTTTCCCGGTTAAGCCAACCAGCTTAATATTTGGGTCGTTCAGCACTTCGAGGGCGAAACTCTGCTCCGCGTTCCGGGGTTGAATACCGTAATTAGAACTTTTCTCCACCTTCTTTACCTTATCGGTAAAAGGATTGTAACGGGCTAATACCGAATTACGTAAGCTTTTAAGTATAAAGCATTCGTTCGGTTCGAGTTTAGCCTTGAATTCCAGCGAGTCGGCCGGCACACCTTCCACCGACGCATAGATTTGGTCAATCAATTCGGGATTGAAGTTCTCGTAAGTTTCCTGCGCCCGCTCGAAAATATCCACATTCGTCACTTTATCGGTAAAATAATCCTCCACGGGAATACCCAGCGACCGGGCCTTCATTCGCAAGTTAATATCTTTGGTCACCAGAATCGTCTCCATCTTCTGCTTTTTCTCAGCTACCCACAAAGCACACGAAAGAATACGATGATCGGGAGTATGCTCGGGAAAAGACTGGGCGATTTTTTCCTGATACTTGTCTCCCGTTATGATATGGAGCGTACCTTTACCAGGACCCAGCGACGCGCCCTTGAGAAAAAGATCCTTGTCGGTCAGCGTATCCAGCTCGCGCACAAACTCACGCGCGTTGAAATTGATCTGCTCACTCCCCTTTTTGAATTTATCCAATTCTTCCAATACGACGATCGGAAGATAGATATCATTTTCCTGAAAGTTCTCAATACACTTGTAATCGTGCAGGATCACATTGGTGTCTAACACGAAATTTTTCTTTACTCCCATGGTCTTTCGATTTAATGATAGTTTTCGTTTGAACCGCCGACGAAAAATATAGAAAGCTTCTTCAGCGGCAGCCTTTCACAAATATACAGGTAAAAAACGAGACCGATCGTCCGAAATGCAATCTTTTTTGGTATTAAACCAATCTGTTTCGCCCATTTTGCTTCACAAAATGCTAAAAAAGGTGTCCTAGCGGACAAACACTCTTCCACCGGAAAACTAAAAACGGCTCCCCGGTAAAAGGGGATCAACCCGAAAAGTTGGGGAATCCGGATCGGCCCAAAACAAAGAACCGGAAAAATCGAAGGATGAAATACGTTTATTTTCTGTAAGAAATAAAAGAGTTTTAGGAATAAAATAAGCGTATTCTTTTTGCTAAGTACACGGGTGCCCCCCCGACCTCCCGAATAGCTCGTAGCTCGTTTCCAGCATGCCAAACTACCCTCTTTTTTTAGAAGATTCCCCACTTTTCGGGTTGATCCTGAAAAGGAAACGACAATGGAAAGTGAATAGGCGCAACCGGCGATCCGGTAGGGGGTGAAATGGGAAAAGGCTTCTACTTTCCCAAGCAAAAGCCTCCCATAGCACCTTAAAGACTGACTGTCCTTAATGATCCAGTCCATAAAGAAATTTATTATCCATAGCAACGCTAAATTAAACATATTTTTTGACTTCGCCTACTTATACGTCGTTATTTCTGAAAATTTTCATTCGGTTCTTTGTTATAAGGGTATGCTTAATACGGAAGAGAAAATATTAATTCGATGTATCACGCAAAGAATCAAAGAATTGCGGAAAAGGAGCGGCATGTCCCAACGATTGATGTATTACGACACCGAAATTAATATGGGACGTTTGGAAACCGGGAAAGAGAATATTAAAATAACGACAATTGCCAAATTATGTGCTTATTTTGATATTACACTCGAAGAATTTTTTCGGGATATTCAGATTGAAGCCTCGGAAATACATCCACCCGATCCCCCTCCGGAGAATTAACATGCCCTCTACATCCTGCTTTTCCAAACAACTTTTCCAAGCAAGAGCAACATTTCCTCTATTCTCCGCATACCTTAAAAAAACAAAGGCTCGCCACAGCGAACCTTTCCTACTTTATTTATAAAAGTTAATTTTCTTCCTTTCTCAGACCCTCTCACCCGGCGCAATTCTACTCTTCCGCCCCCGGTAGCTTACCACCCGCAGCTTCCGGCGCTGTATTTATCTCCCTGACGGCGAATACTCCCCTTTTCCGGGATTCAACCCTTTGCATACTTTTTCAAAGCTTGCGCCAACTGATCCGGACACGAAGTGCCCCGGCCATGACAATCAATTCCTTCCATCCGGCGAATAGCCTCTTCCACGGCCATTCCTTTTAATAAAGCGCAAATCCCTTGCCCGTTGCCATGACATCCGCCCACGATTTGCACCTCGCTGATAACGCCTTCCACAGCATCCACAAGCATTAAATTCGAACAAACGCCGCCCTGCGGCTTATAAACGATCCGTTCTTTTTCCATGTTTCCACTTTCCTTTTTACCAATGCGCGGCAAAGGTATAAATAAAATTGACTATTTTTGCGCATTCCTAAACACAAAAAGATGACATACGAAGCAACGCTCGACTACTTATATACCAGCATACCCGTTTTCCAGCGCGTCGGTGCATCCGCCTACAAACCAGGCCTGGGCACCAGTCTCGCGCTCGACGAATACCTGGGTAACCCCCATCGCACTTACCCCACCCTCCACGTGGCCGGTACCAACGGCAAAGGCTCCGTCAGCCACCTGCTGGCGGCCATCCTGCAAGAAGCAGGCTACAAGGTCGGCCTTTACACCTCCCCCCACCTGGTGGATTTCCGCGAACGCATCCGCATAAACGGGCGGATGATTTCCAAAACGTACGTAACCGATTTCGTAACCCGTCACCGTCCCTATTTCGAATCCCTCCACCCCTCTTTCTTCGAACTCACCTCCAGCATGGCTTTCGATTATTTCCGCGCCGAAAAGGTAGACTTCGCCGTAATCGAAGTAGGCCTGGGCGGACGGCTCGACAGCACCAACATTATCACCCCCCTACTAAGTATAATCACCAACATCAGCCTCGACCACACCCAGTTTTTGGGCGATACGGTAGAAAAAATAGCCACTGAGAAAGCAGGCATTCTGAAAAAAGAGGTGCCGGCCGTCGTAGGAGAAGCCGAACAACCCGCGGTAGCGCGCATCTTTACCGAAACAGCTGCCCAACGAGGCACGCCACTCACCTTTGCCCGAGATGTCGAGGTGCTTGGAAAAGCGGAATTAAACGACGCCGGCCACTGGCATTTCGAAACCAGGGCTTACGGCCCTGTAGAAGGCGAATTGGGCGGCCTTGTACAAAAACAAAACGCCTGCACCGTACTGGCAGCCCTTCACGTATTGGCCCATACGAAAGGCCTCATCGTACCCGCCGAAGCCGTACGCCGGGGATTCGCCGGGGTGGTGGAACTGACCGGCCTTCAGGGACGTTGGCAAACTTTGCAGCAAACTCCCCGCGTGGTATGCGACACTGGCCATAATGTAGGAGGCTGGGAACAACTGTCCGTTCAGCTTCGACACGAAGCCACCCGCTATTCCCGTCTTTATATGATCGTCGGCATGGTAGGAGATAAGGACATCGACGGCGTACTGAGCCTAATGCCCCCCGAAGCCACCTATTTCTTCACCCAAGCTTCGATACAACGCTCGCTTCCGGCCGAAGATTTCGCCGTCCGCGCCCGAGCCTACGGCCTTCACGGCACGGTTCATCCCCGGGTAGAAGAAGCCCTTCATGCAGCGCTCCGGTCGGCCGACGACGATACCCTGATTTTCATTGGAGGAAGTACCTTCGTAGTGGCCGACGCCCTGCCTCTTTTCAAGCAAGAAGAAGCCTAACGAACCAACTACCCCAAAAAGACAAACTGCCCGGGGGGCGCCCCAAAACGCCCCCGGTAAAAAATAACAGACATAATTCTAAAAACAAATATCATGAAAGAACAAATTCAAAGAAAATTAAGCGATTCCAAAGTCGCGCGCTGGAGTGTACTGGCGCTCGTAGCCTTCACCATGTTATGCGGGTATTTCCTGACCGATGTGATGGCCCCGCTCAAACCCATGCTCGAACAACAACTAAGCTGGAACAGTACCGAATACGGATTCTTCACCAGCGCATACGGATGGTTCAACGTCTTCCTGTTCATGCTTATTATCGGCGGCATCGTGCTCGACAAAATGGGCGTCCGGTTCACCGGCGTAGGCGCGTGCATACTAATGATTATCGGCTGTTCAATTAAATACTATGCCATTTCCGATTACTTTACGTTCCAAGGCGACCTCTTCGGTTGGAAAGCACAGGTAATGGTAGCGGCCATCGGTTACGCCATCTTCGGCGTCGGCGTAGAAACAGCCGGCATCACTGTCTCCAAAATCATCGTGCGATGGTTCAAAGGCAAAGAAATGGCCCTGGCCATGGGGCTCGAAATGGCCACCGCCCGCTTGGGTACAGCTCTGGCCCTGTCCATCACCGTGCCCGCCGCCAAATATTTCGGCAGCATCTCCGCACCCATCCTGCTATGTCTGACCATGTTATGCATCGGCTTGATCGCCTTCCTGGTATTCTGTGTGATGGATCGCAAGCTGGAAACCTCGATGGATGCCATCGAACAGGCCGAAGACGCCGACCCGTTCCGTCCGAAAGACATTCTGGCTATCATTACCAATAAAGGTTTCTGGTTGATCGCCCTCTTGTGCGTCTTGTTCTACTCGGCCGTATTCCCCTTCCTGAAATACGCCACCGACCTGATGGTCAATAAATATAGCGTCGATCCGGAACTGGCCGGCAATATTCCCGCCATCCTGCCTTTCGGCACCATCCTACTCACCCCCTTCTTCGGCAATCTATACGACCGCAAAGGAAAAGGAGCCACCATTATGATTTACGGCGCCTTTATGCTGATCGGCGTACACCTCCTCTTTACGCTTCCCTTCCTGAACGAATGGTGGTTCGCAACCATCGTGATGGTGATATTAGGCGTAGCTTTCTCGCTGGTTCCATCGGCCATGTGGCCTTCGGTTCCAAAAATTATTCCGGAAAAACAGTTAGGAACAGCCTATGCCTTGATATTCTGGGTGCAAAATATCGGCCTCAGCATGGTGCCGCTTCTGATTGGTTGGGTACTCGATAAATATTGTAAGCTGGAAGGTGACGGCCCAGCCTACGATTATACCATTCCGATGGCCATCTTCACCTGCTTCGGCGTAGTAGCGCTCGTCGTAGCTTTGATGTTGAAAGCAGAAGACAAGAAGAAAGGCTACGGACTGGAAGAACCCAATATCAAGAAATAAGTACCTCCTCCACAACTAATACCCGCGGCACAGCTTACGTTCCGGAAAACAAATCGAAAGCGCCTTCCTCTTATTAAAAAGGAAGGCGCTTTTTTGATTTTTCCCAGCATTTTTTTTTAAAAAGGCCCTTCCCCTCCTAACAACAGTTACCGCTTCTCAGCCGCTTCTCATTCAGTCCTCCCCTCATACCCTTTAAAAATCCCTTTTTTACCCTGAAAGAAAAACGCCGAAATACAGCCCCCGGAAACACCACCGGAAGAAGCGGAAAAACGATCGAAATTCCGTACATTTGTCGCTAAACTAAAAAACCGTACACCATGATTTGTTTTCCGAATGCCAAAATAAACCTGGGATTGAATATCGTATCCAAACGTCCCGACGGTTATCACAATCTCGAAACGGTATTCTACCCCATTCCGGTAAAAGACGCCCTGGAAGTAGTGTCAGCCAACGCCACCACCTTCACGCAAACCGGTATTCCGGTAGACGCCCCCCAAGAAAAAAACCTCGTCATAAAAGCCCTTCGTCTGCTCGAAACCCACACAGCGGTTCCCCCCCTCGAAATCCACCTACTGAAAGCCATTCCTTTCGGAGCCGGGTTAGGAGGCGGCTCGGCCGACGCCGCTTTTATGCTCAAATTAATCAACCAGTTCGCCAACCTGGGCATCGACGAAGCACAACTGGAAACCTGGGCGTCCCGTATCGGAGCCGATTGTCCCTTCTTCATCCGGAATAAACCCGTATTCGCCACCGGCACCGGCAATATATTCGAACCCATCGACCTTTCGCTTGCCGGCTATCACCTTTGCCTGGTCAAACCCGACATCGCCGTCTCCACCGCCGAAGCCTACGCCCGGGTAACCCCTTCCCGGGGTGCCGTCTCGCTGAAAGAAATCATCACCAGGCCCATAACCGAATGGAAAGAAGTGATGACCAACGATTTCGAAGCCAGCGTTTTCCCCCGCTTCCCCGAGATCCGGCGCCTAAAAGAAAAACTATACGAAGCCGGCGCCTTGTACGCATCGATGTCAGGCTCAGGCTCGTCGGTATTCGGCATTTTCAGGGAAGCCACGCAGTTCAAAGAACAAGCACTGTTTCCCGGCTGTTTCATATGGGAAGGAGCCTTGTCATGAACCGGATCGCCGCCTTTTTCGATACGATGGCAGCCGGATGGGACGCCCAGTGCTACCACAATCCGGAAAAGATACGCACGATTCTTTCGCTGACCGACATCCGCCCGGACGCCGACATCCTGGATGTAGGATGCGGCACCGGTATTTTGGAAAGTTTTCTCTTACCCTACCGCCCCCGGCAAATCACAGGCATCGACATTTCCCCGGAAATGATCGCCCATGCCCGCTTAAAATACGCCGGTTATGGCGATGTCATCCGTTTCGAATGCCGCAACCTGATGGATATCGAGCAAGAATCCTACGACTACATCCTGATTTACAGCGCTTACCCTCATTTCCGCGAACCGTCGTCCCTTATCCGCCATACAGCCGGATTATTGCGGGAGGGCGGCAAACTGGCAATCGCCCACAGCGAAAGCCGGGAAGACATCAATCGCCACCACCGGCTGCACACCGCAGGTGGCATATCTTCCGAATTACCCCCGGCGCGAGAAGTAGCGGCCCTGTTGGAACCCTATTTCCGGTTAGAGGTCATCATCGACACCGCCCAACTTTATATCGTATCCGGCATCCACCAGAAATAACTGAATATATTTATCAATCAATCTATTATCTATGTACAAAAAAGCACTCTGGCCCATCCTGCTGCTCGCCGCTTTCACCCTACACGGGGCGGAAGAGGTGAAAGTAATGCAGTATAAACACGCCGGGCCTGTAAGCGTAAACCGACCGATCCTGGCCGACAGTTTGAATGTAAACGGGAAACCGTTTGAAGTAAAAAACCTGCTTAAAGCGACGCTGCCCTTCGACCTGGCGCTCACCCGCGGTCAAACCATCGAAGCCGATACAGCCGGCACAGTTACCTTTGCAGCCCCCGAGGAAGGATACGCCTTACACCTATTCACCTTCTTTCTCAATAGCGACCGCTACGTAAAAGGCAAGCTGGAAATTTCCGGCCCCGGGAATTTCGAAGTCTTCGTCGACGAGAAACCTGTCGGCGCCAGCTCGGAGCTGGTGATGGAACCCCGCCGGTACGCCGTCACCGTAAAATACCTGACGGCTGCCACCGACACCTTCACCCCCTACCTTAAAAGCCTGTTCAAAAGCGAAGTAGAAGCCCGGGTGATAGCCACCTTAAATCCGGAAAAACGCTACACCCTACGCCACATGATCGAAGGCAATGATTTCCGCAGCGTAGACGTATCGCCGGACGGCCGTTACATCCTGGTAGGCTATGTCAACCGGTTCCCCGGCGGGAAAAACGAAACCTACAGTGAATTGCTCGACGCCACAACCGGACAGACTCTCTTGCAAAACAACGGCTTCCTGGCCAATGCCCGCTGGATGCCCCGCACCAACCGGTTCTATTATACACGCAAAGGATTCGAAGGAACGGAATTAGTAACTGTCGATCCCGCCACCTTTGCCGAAGAAGTACGCATCAAAAACCTGCCGGAAGGCGATTTCATGTTTGCCCCCGACGAAACCTACTTGCTCTTTTCGGAAGAAGAAGAAGGCCCCAAGGAAGACAGCGAACTGATCCGGGTGTTGGAACCCAACGACCGGATCGCCGGTTTTCGCGACCGCTCGTTTATCTGGCGTTACGATTTACAAAACGGTTTGTTCGAACAGCTTACTTTCGGACATACCAGCACACACCTGAACGATGTAAGCGCCGATAGCCGGTACCTGCTTTTCAGCACCACCCAACGCGACTACACCTCGCTGCCACACAGCCGGCAATCGTTATACCGGCTGGATTTGCAAACCATGGCCGTCGATACAATCTGGCAAAACGCCCCCTATGTGAACCAGGCCGCTTTCTCGCCCGACGGAAAACAACTAATAGTAGCCGGCACTGGCGATGCCTTCGACGGCATCGGGCTAAATATCCGTGCCGGACAGCAAGCCAACGACTACGACGGACAACTCTTTCTATACGACCTTTCCACGCGCCGCGCCCGCCCGCTAACCAAGGAATTCAACCCGAACGTAGCCGACGCCGTCTGGAACCGGTACAACGGCCAGATTTACCTCCTGGCCGAGGATGAAGATTGCCAGCGCATCTTCGCATGCAACCCGGCCAACGGCAAAATACGAGCCATTGCGACCACCGAATCCGTCATTACAGGCTACTCCTTCGCCGATCAGGCTCCGCTGCTGTGCTTTTACGGACAAAGCGCATCCAATGCCAACAGGTTGTATACCTATCAATTAAAATCAGACAAAAGCCGTTTGCTCTATGATTTGTCAGACGATAAGCTGAAAGATATCGCCTTGGGAGAAGTACACGACTGGAACTTCAAGTCGGACGAAGGCACCACCATCCAAGGCCGCTATTACCTGCCCCCCCATTTCGATTCCAGCCGGAAATATCCGATGATCGTATATTATTACGGAGGTACCTCGCCTACCAACCGGATGTTGGAAATGCGTTATTCGATGCATATGTATGCCGCCTTAGGCTATGTGGTATACACCTTGAACCCTAGCGGAACCACCGGTTTCGGACAAGAATTCGCCGCCCGCCACGTCAATGCATGGGGCAAGGTAACGGCCGACGAGATCATTCGCGGAACCAAACTTTTCACCGCCGAACACGCCTTCGTAGATGCGAAAAAAATAGGATGTATCGGAGCCAGCTACGGCGGTTTCATGACCCAGTATTTGCAGACGCGCACCGATATTTTCGCCGCCGCCATCAGCCATGCAGGCATCAGCGCACTAAGCAGTTATTGGGGCGAAGGCTATTGGGGATACGGCTATTGTTCGGTAGCCAATAAAGGGACGTATCCCTGGACAGACCCCGCCTTCTTCACCCAGCAAAGCCCCTTATTCAACGCCGATAAAATCCATACGCCCTTGTTGTTATTGCATGGAAATGCGGATACGAACGTACCTATCGGAGAAAGTATCCAGCTATTCGCCGCATTGAAAATTCTGGGCCGTCCGGTAGCGTTCGTACAGGTAGACGGCGAAAACCACGGCATTGTAGGATACAGCAAACGGATCAAATGGCAAAACACGATCTTTGCCTGGTTTGCCAAATGGCTGAAGGATGAACCTGAGTGGTGGGAAGCCCTTTATCCGGAACGCACCTTGTAAGAACACCCGAAACAACAAAGAAAAAGGGCCGTCGGAGAAGGTAAAATACCCGCCCGGCGGCCCCTGTTTCTTTAGTTTAATCGGCGAAAAAAATCGTCGCTTCCACGGCATGAGCAAGAATATAACCAGCTGGAGTAGGATGCGCCGGCGAATACCCCGCCATCAACTCACGCAGCACATGCTCTTTTTCTTTTCCGAGAAGAGGAATAAGCAGCGGCGATCCGTTCAGAATCAGCGGCCCCGTCATCGTAATCCGGTATTGCCCGGTGGAAGGATGCCGCGAGACAGTATACACCCGGCTGTCGGACAATAATTCCAGCGTAGTGGGGAAAATAGAAGCGGTATGCGCATCTTCTCCTATGCCCAGAATAATGCAATCGAAAGTAGGCAATTGGTTGAATCGCGGCAGAAACTCCTTCACCTCCCAGGCATAACGCATCGCTTCGGCTCCCGGCTCGCATTCTCCCTTGATGCGGTGGATATGGTCTGCTGGAATACGCAAAGGCTTGAATAGCAACCGTTCGGCCTGTCCGAAATTACTTTCCTCGTCGCCTGGCGGCACGCAACGTTCGTCTACCCAGAAAAAGCGCAAGTGATCCCAGTCGATTTTATCCTTGTACGCTTCTCTCCAAAGATCGAACATCTGTTTAGCAGTTCCCCCCCCCGATAGCGCCAGGTTAAAAGGCATCGGCTCTTTCTTTTCCTCTATCAAGCGCATCAGCTTTTCCGTCAGGGCGCGAAGCGCTTCTTTTTTATCATTAAATCGTTCTATCATCATAAGCCTATACTCTTTGGCAGGAACAGCTTTTGGGTTCCATTCCTAATTTCTCCGCTTCTTTGGGGCCATCCTGGCCCGGTTTGTAAAAGAAAAGATTCTTGTCACCCTCGGCCTTCCAATGATCCAAGATCGGATCGATAAACTTCCAACTTGCCTGAAGAGCGTCGCTGCGCGCATACAGAGTAGAATCGCCCAACATCGCATCAAGTAGCAACCGTTCGTACGCATCCGGCAGAAAATAATTCTTCGCCAACGAATCGTAGCGGAAATCCATGCTTACTTGTTTCACCACGAAACCGGCTCCGGGCATTTTCAATCCGAATTTAAGCGAGATGCTCTCGTTCGGCTGGATACGGATAACCAGCTTGTTGCACGACCCGCCCGAGCACTGGCCGACAAAGAGCTGGTGAGGCGTCGATTTGAAATGAATCACGATCTCCGACGATTTCTCCGGCAATTCCTTTCCGGTTACGAAGTAAAAAGGCACGCCGCTCCACCGCCAGTTATCGATAAAAAATTTCATCGCGACATAGGTTTCCGTCGTCGAATCGGGCGCCACGTTTTTTTCCTCGCGATAGCCTACATACTGGCCGCGAACCACCCTATTGTCGATCTCGCGGTCGGTATAAGGACGAATCGAACGGAATACTTTGACAATTTCGTCGCGGATCGATTCGGGATCGAACTGGGCCGGCGCTTCCATAGCCACGAAAGCCATCAGTTGCATAAGGTGATTTTGAATCATGTCCCTCAAGGCGCCCGCCGAATCATAATATTTTCCGCGGTTGCCCACACCCAAGGTTTCGGTGGCGCTGATGTCGATCGAATCGATATAGTGATGATTCCACAACGGTTCGAAGATACCGTTCGAAAAACGAAGCACCAAGATATTCTGCACCGTCTCTTTTCCCAAGTAATGGTCAATCCGATAAATATCGTCTTCCGGAAAAATATGGCGCAAATGATCGTTCAGCTTCCGGGCCGTTTCCAAGCTGGTGCCGAACGGCTTCTCCACGATAATGCGTCGCCATCCCCCCTCTTCATGGGGCACGTTCATATCGTTCTCCAACAAACATTGGGGTACGATTTCATACATCACCGGCGGCGTGGCCAGGTAATAAATAATTTTATCGGGCAACTCGTACTGCTGGCGTAACATCTCGATACGATCGCGCAGCTTACCGTATTCGGCCGACGAAGTGGAGTCGAACGAAAGATAATAGACTTGTTGCAAGAACGTTTCCAGCGCCTTCGGATCGTATTGTTTATCCTTCAGCGCTTCGGTAATATGTTCCTGCTCCAACGCCCGGTACTCCTCATCTTCATAACTCGTGCGCGAGGCCCCCAGGATGCAAAACCGTTCGGGCAGCAAGCCACGTACATACAGTTCGAACAGCGAGGGCAATAATTTGCGCCCCGTCAAGTCGCCCGAGGCGCCGAATATCACTAATAATTGATTATCTGCTTTCTTCATGATGCTCATAGCTTATGTTTAGGCATTGTATACGCCCGAAATCGTGTTGCCACCCTCGCCCGTCCAGTTGGTATGGAAGAATTTGCCACGTTCCCAATCAACACGTTCATAGGTATGGGCGCCGAAATAGTCGCGTTGGGCTTGCAACAGATTGGCGGCCGAATGCAGCGTGGAAAGCCCGTCGAAATAGGCCAGTCCCGAACTCATGGCAGGAAGCGCCAAAGCGTGTAATGCGCCTTCGGCTACGACCTGGCGCCAAGCTAACAGCGATTCGTGAATTTTGCGGACGAAGAAATCGTCGAACAGCAAATTTTCCAACGACGGATTCCGTTCGTAGGCCGCCGTAATTTTTTGCAGGAAAACCGAACGGATGATGCATCCTTTGCGCCAGATCTTGGCGATCGTACCATAATCGAGCCCCCAGTCGTAATGTTTCGAGGCCTGGCGGAGCAACGAAAAACCTTGTGCATACGACACGAGTTTAGCCGCATACAAAGCTTGCTTCACAGCCTCTACCGTAATAAGCGATACGCCTAGCACCCCGCTTTTGGGATACAACGACGCAGCCCGCTGCCGTTCGATTTGCATGGCCGAGAGCAGCCGGGCATACACCGCTTCGGTAATCAGCGTCAGCGGGTCGTTTTCGTCGAGCGCGGCCATCACGCTCCATTTGCCGGTGCCTTTCTGACCGGCTACATCCAGAATCTTGTCGAGCAGATACCCGTTGCCATCTTCCACTCTGAAACGAAGGATGTCGGCGGTGATGCCGATCAGGAAACTGTCCAGTTCTCCTTTATTCCAATCGGCGAAAATCCGGGCCATCTCTTCGTTGTCCAGTCCGAGCCGGTGTTTAAGCAACGAATAGGCTTCGGCAATCAGTTGCATATCGCCGTATTCGATACCGTTGTGTACCGTTTTCACAAAATGACCCGAGCCACCCGGGCCGATCCAGGCACAACAAGGCGTACCGTCGTCGAGCTTAGCGGCGATGCTTTGCAAAATATCTTTTATCAGCGGCCAGGCTGCCGGATTGCCGCCCGGCATGATGGAAGGGCCGTATAAAGCACCGATCTCGCCGCCCGAGATGCCGGCGCCCACGAAATAGATACCGCGCGCTTCCAATTCTTTTACGCGGCGCGCGGTATCATGGAAATCGGAGTTTCCGCCGTCGATAATCACATCGCCCGGTTCGAGATAGGGTACTAATTGATCGATCAGCTCGTCCACCGGGGAGCCGGCTTTCACCATCATCATAATTTTACGCGGACGCTCTACCGAGGCTACCAGTTCCTCGATGGAATGGGTACCTACGAAATTTTTGTCTTTTCCGCGGCCCTCCAGAAAACGGTCCACTACGCCTTCCTCGCCCGCCGCCATGCGGTTATATACGGAAACCTGAAACCCTTTGCTCTCCATATTGAGCGCCAGGTTTTCGCCCATTACGGCCAGGCCGATAAGTCCAATATCAGATGCTTTCATATTGCTATATATTATTAATATGGTTACAAAAATCGTTTAGTGAATCAAGCCGAACAAATCGTTCAGCGATTCGCTCATCGAGGGATGGGTATAAATCCCGTCGCCAAGGCAGGTGTACGAAAGGCCCAGACGCATAGCCAGGCTTACCGTATTAATCACCTCGCTAGCATAGGCGCAGAACAGGGTGCAGCCCAGGATGTGGCCGGTTTCGGCATCCACCACGGCTTTGAGCAGACCTTCCGGCTTACCGATGGTGCGGGCACGGGGAAGGGTCGATACCGATAGTGTAGCCACTTTGATCGGCCGGCCGGCTTTGCGGGCGGCGTCTTCGGTAAGCCCGACGTTCGCCAGAGGCGGATCGATAAAAACAGAATAAGGTACGGCTTCACGGTCGTCGGCGGTGCGGCTCCCTTCTCCGAACAGTTCGTCGCGGATGATGCGGTAGTCGTCGAGCGAAAGGTAAGTAAACTGCAGGCCCCCTCTTACATCGCCCATCGCCCAGATATGGGGTACGCTGGTATGTAACTTGGCATCGACCTCAATCGCGCCCCGGTCGGTGGTCTTAATCCCGGCGGCGGCCAGATTCAAGCTTTCGGTATTCGGCCGGCGGCCGGTAGCAAGTAATACGGCGTCGGCATCAAGGGTTTCTTCCTTGTCTTGGCCGGACAGTTGTACGTGTACCGTTGCCTTATTTTCTTGATGTCCGATGGAACGTACTTTGGCGTTCAGCCGGATGATAATTCCTTTTTTCGCTAATACCTCGCGCACGGCGTCGGCTATGTCGCGATCTTCCCGGGGGATAAAGGTATCGCCGCCCTCCAACACAGTTACTTCGGAGCCGAAGCCTGCGTACATCGAGGCAAATTCAAGGCCGATATAGCCGCAGCCCACGATAACGAGGTGGCGGGGCAGTTTTTGCAGTTCCATCAATGTAGTGCTGGTATAGACAAAGGGATTGCCTTCAATACCAGGTATCGACGGCCGGATGGTGGTGGCGCCTGTATTGATGAATATTTTTTTCCCTTCCAGCAGAAGCGTTCCCTCGTCGGTTTTGACTTCAATTTGGTAGGGTGAACGGAAGCAGGCTTCACCGGTGTATACCGTAACGGTAGGTTCGGTGTCGAGCTTGTCGAAATTCTTTTTCCTAAGGGCGGCGGTTAGCTTATTTTTGGCTTCTATCGCTTTCCGGTAGGCTGCGGCTTGTTCTTCAAAGGTAGTGGGACGACGGTATACGGCTACTTCCGAGGCATGTACCAGGGCTTTGGTAGGGATGCATCCGATATTGATGCAAGTGCCTCCGTACATGCCTGACGATCGTTCGATCATCGCTACTTTCCAGCCTCGGTTGCCCAAATCGGCTGCTAGTGTTTTTCCGCCTTTTCCAAAACCAATGATAATCGCATCGTACTTTTCCATGTGTTTTCGTCTCCTATTTTTTAATTATTAAAATAACAGGTTATTTAACCTGATTGTTTCCGGAAATAGTTCTTCTCCTCGGGCGCCATGAGTTGAAAAGAAGGGAGGGACTATCCTGTGGAAGATGGCGCAAATGTACAGTAAAGAAACAGGAAGGGAAAGGGGGAGATTTCCTTTATTGAGGGCGATTCTTCCCGATTCGGTTTGGAATGGCTGAAAAGACAACCATAAGCGTCGGCAAAGCTTGCTTTTTTAGGAGGGACAAAGGAGATAGAGGGCGTTTATCAAACGATAGAGGGAATCGATCAGGGGGCGCCGGAGCCTCTATATTCTTTTTCTTTTAAACATTCGCACAATCAATTTAGTTTTATATTTGCAGATCGTAAAAACAGAACCGAATAAAAAATGAGTCTACCGTTTAAACCGATTACCATAGAGGATAAAGCTATTATTACCTCCTTTACCCTGCCTAGCGATTACCGCAATTGCGACTTCTCTTTCGCCAATATGTGTTGTTGGCGTTTTTTGTATGACAGCGAATATGCTGTGGTGGACGACTTCTTGCTAATCCGCTTCTGGATTGAAGACAAAAAGCGCGTCGCCTATATGATGCCCGTATGGCGTGGCGACCTGTCCCACAGAGATTTGGCCCATATACTCGATCTGTTGGAAGTCGATTCGCTGGAAGCCGGCCACCCTTTATGCATGTTGGGTATTTCTCCTGATGCCAAAGAAAAGCTCGAACAGGCTTTACCGGGCGATTTCTTCTATATTCCCGAACGGGATTATTTCGATTATATTTATCTGCGCGAAAACCTGGCTTCGCTCAAAGGGAAGAAATACCAGTCGAAACGGAATCATATCAATAATTTCAAAAAACAATATGCCTACGAATATGTACCTATTACACCCCAACTCGTGCCTGAGTGCTTAGGGCTGGAATGTAAATGGTATCACGACAATCACACCGAAGAAGATGCCGAAGAGCTGACCGACGAGCGCCGTGCACTGACGTACGCCCTGCATCACTTCGAGGCATTGGAGCTGACAGGCGGAGCTATCCGGGTGGAAGGCGAGTTGGTCGCTTTCACCTTCGGAGGGCCGATCAATCATAATACTTTCGATATACAGGTAGAAAAAGCCGATACCCGCTACGACGGCGCTTATGCGCTTATCAACCAGGAATTCGCGGCGCACCTGCCGGAAGCCTATACCTATATAAACCGCGAAGAAGACCTGGGTATAGAGGGCCTTCGCCGAGCCAAGTTATCCTATAATCCGACTATCTTGCTTGAAAAATCCGCAGCTATCAAGAAACCTTTAAAAAGATAAGACGATGGATAAAAAACAGCAGATCATCAACCTATGGCACGAATGCTTCGCCGATTCCGACGCATTCGTCAGCCTCTTTTTCGACCGGGTCTACCAAGACGATAACGCCCTCGTGGCCGAACGCGACGGGAAGATCGTATCCTGCCTGCAAATGCTTCCCTACACCATGACCTTCTACGGAGAAGAAATCTCCGTTTCCTATATTTACGGGGCCTGCACGGCTCCCGAATACCAGGGCCAGGGACTGATGCGGCAATTGATGGAGGAAGCGTTTCAGGTGATGCAACAACGCAAAGTAGCCATGTCGGTCATCGTGCCGGCCGACTCCTGGTTGTTCGACTTTTACCGCGAGCAAGGTTTTACCGAAGCTTTCGATTATACGCTCGACACCTATGTCCGCCCCAACCAGGCCGTACAAGCCCCGCTACTGACGGTAGCCCCCCCTGAGGCCCCTTCCATGCAAAAATTGTATTCCTATTTCGATGCCAAAATGCGTCAACATCCCTGCTGCGTTTTGCACACGTACGACGATTTCGTCACCATCCTGCGCGACGTTCAGCTCAGCGGAGGCCAGATGCTCACCGCCCTCACACCCAGCCAGGTACCCGTCGGGATGATCTTCCTCCATAAGGAAGACGACCGCCTCTTTGTAAAAGAACTGCTTTACGACAACGACCAGGTCAAAGAACTGCTCCTGCAGGAAGCTACCTTGCAGAACAACGTAAAGGAAGCCTCCTACGTCACGCCGCCCACTCCCCCCAGCACGATGCCTTTCGGCATGGCGCGCGCCATCGACACCGATCGCCTTATTAACCATTGGATCGATAAACATCCCCATAGCGGCGTATCAAAAAGCGACCTGAAAGAGATGGACATCCAGACGCTCACCCGCCAGCTGTTGGATTATCCCCAGCGGACAGCCTACATGAGTCTGATGTTAGACTGATGATGCCCGACGCTCCCTATCCGAACAAAACAAAAATCCCCTCCGTCACGTTCGTCTTCCCAACAGAAAACGAGCGTGACGGAGGGGATTTGTTATAGGTATCCGGTCGGGGGGGGTGATTCCGACCGGTACT
>DBFJSK010000202.1:0-4892 GCA_048403675.1 Tannerellaceae bacterium
TCCCAGATTCATACTTATCGGGCCGAAGCGCGGTTCCTCAGGGCGATGGCTTATTATTATTTGCTCGATTTCTACCGCAACGTGCCTTTCGTGACGGAAGAATCGAAGGTGGGCAAGGTATTTCCCGAGCAGATCATGGCGCCGGACTTGTTCGCTTTTATCGAAACGGAACTCACCGAGTGCCAGAATGACCTGCGCGAGCCGACGGTAGGGTATCATCCCGATTACGGCCATGCGAACAAGGCGGCGGCTTGGGCGCTTTTGTCGCGTTTGTATCTGAATGCGGAAGTGTATATCGGACAGGCGAAGTATACGGAATGTATCACGTATGCCAACAAGGTGATCGGCGCCGGGTATGCGCTGGAGGCGAAGTATATCG
Organism: Tannerellaceae bacterium; assembly: GCA_048403675.1. Taxonomy (GTDB): domain Bacteria; phylum Bacteroidota; class Bacteroidia; order Bacteroidales; family Tannerellaceae; genus Parabacteroides. Next base: position 380 of record DBFJSK010000202.1, read on the forward strand.
ATATGTTCAAGGCCGACAACGATCATTCGACGGAAATGATTTTCCCGCTCCGTTACGAGGGCGACCAGACAATGACCTGGGGCGGTATGACGTTCTTGCTTTGCGGCTTGGAACCGAGCGCGCTGATGGCCGAAACGAATGCGAAAGAGGCTTGGCAAGGGGTGCGCGGCAAATCGTCGGTATTGAAAACGTTCGAACGGGAAAAGGAGAGCGAGAAGGATTCGCGCCGGGCGATGATCCGTACCGATTATACGGATAATATCGAACTGACCGATCCGTATTCGTACGATAATAACGGGATTCCTATCGTGAAGTATTATAATGTGAATAAAGACGGTTCGCTGCCTGCCAGCAAGGAGGCGTGGGTGGATTTCCCGATGTTCCGTCTGGGCGAAATTTACCTGACGTATGCCGAAGCTGTGCTGCGCGGGGGTGCCGGCGGCGACAAGGCGACGGCGCTGGGCTATGTGAACGCGCTGCGCGAACGGGCGTACAACGAGAAGGCGGCGGCGCGGATTTCGGCTTCCGATTTGACGCTGGATTTCTTGCTGGATGAAAAAGGTCGTGAGTTTTTCTATGAAGCGCAGCGGCGCACGGACTTGATCCGGTATAATAAATTTACCTCGGGCGATTATGTTTGGCCTTGGAAGGGCGGCGTGTTGGGCGGCACGGCGATCAACGAGAAGTATAAGGTATTCCCCTTGCCGTCGGACGATATAGGTTCGAATCCGAATTTGAAACAGAACGACGGATTCTAAGGGTTCGAAACACCGTATGAGTTGAATTCAGGTAATAATCGATTTAAATACTAGGTAACAATGAAAAAAATAAAGATAATATTTCTAGCATTCTTGGCAGTGGCGGGGTTCACGCTGAGCGGTTGCTCCGATACCACCGATCCGGTGATCGGCGAAACCACGCCGGCCGTTCTCGGTGCGCCGGGCGCCGATACGTATGTATTGAGCCTCGACCAGGCGGAGGAAACGATGACGACGCTCGAATGGAAAGCGGCCGGTTTCGGCGCGCAGGTGGCCATCACATATGATGTGCAGTTGGACGTAGCCGGCAACGATTTCCAGCAGCCGGTGTTGCTCGGCAGCACGAACGAGACTTCGCTTGAGGTGAAGGTGGGCGACATGAACAAGTACTTACTGGCGAAGGATCTGCCGGCCGGACAGGCTGCGGCCGTGGAAATCCGGGTGGTTTCTTCCATCGCGACGATTTCGGGCGTATCCAATTACGAATCGGGCTATTCGAATGTGCTGACGCTTAGCATCACGCCTTATTCGGGCGAAAAGGTCTATCCGATGTTGTATACGCCGGGCGATCATCAGGGATGGAAGCCCGACGTTGCGGCGCCGATTTATTCGGTTACCGACAACGGGATTTACGAAGGGTATGTGTATTTGAACGGCGGTTTCAAATTTACGGCTCAGACGAATTGGGACGGACCGAATTACGGCGCAGGAGCAGCCGACGGACAGCTTTCTACTGCCGGCGATGCGGGTAATATACCTGCGGCCGAGGGCTATTATTACGCCAAAGTGAATACGGCAGACCTGACTTATTCGATCAAGCCGATGGCCTGGGCCGTCATCGGCGACGCTACGCCGGGTGGCTGGGAGAGCGATACGAAACTGGTGTACGACCCGACCGACATGACACTCAAGGTGGATATTAAGCTGACGGACGGCTTTATCAAATTCCGGGCGAACGATGGCTGGGAGGTGAACCTGGGCGGTTCGCTGGACGCTCCGGTGGCCGGAGGCGATAATATCGCCGTGACAGGGGGCAACTATACCTTAGTGCTGGATTTGCACCGGCCGGAACATAAAGCGATGTTGATTGCAAAATAATAGGTTGCCTGTTGGATAAGGCATGCCCGGACGACGCCTTGCGGTGTTTGTCCGGGCATTTTTTATGCGGTGGCGGCGGCTTTTTTTGCGGCGGCGGCTTTAGCCGGGACTAAGCGGCTTTTTTCTCGGTGTACTCTTGCTTTTTCCGATGAGGCGAGGCTGGTGTTTTCCGGGTAAATCGTATCTTTACCCGACAACGGCAGGGGGAAGTGGCGGTTTGCTTTTTCCGATACGTGCCCCGGCCCGCAGCCTCGTCGTTTTTGAATCGGCTGGCAATCACCTTCAAACCTGATGGAGTATGATCGGAAAATTAGTGGGTTTCGATAAGCGTACCGCCTCGTGGCGCACGGAAATAGTCGCCGGGGCGACAACCTTTCTGACGATGTGTTATATCCTGGTTATCAACCCGGCCATCCTCGGCACGACGGGCATGGAGAAAGGAGCTGTCTTCACGGCCACCGCGCTGGCATCGGGTATCGCCACGTTGTTGCTGGCTTTCCTGGCCCGGCTGCCGATCGCGCTGGCTCCCAGCATGGCGTTGAATGCCTTCTTCGCCTTTACTTTGGTGGAGGGCATGGGCTATTCGTGGCAAACGGCGATGACGGCGATGTTTGTAGAAGGAGTTTTGTTTATCCTCATTACATTATTGAATATTCAGGAGGTGATTCTAAACAGTATCCCCGTCAGTCTGCGGTATGCCATCTCGGCCGGGATCGGCATGTTCATCGCGTTTGTAGGATTGAAAAATGCCGGGATTATCGAATCGAACCCGTCCACCTTCGTCACCTTGGGAGTATTTACGCCGGCTTCGATACTGGCTTTCGCGGGTATTCTGTTGAGCGGGGCCTTAACGGTGTTGAAGGTTAAAGGGGCTTTGTTTTACAGCATCCTGGGGTGTACCCTGCTGGGGATTCCGCTGGGCGTAACGCAATGGCCGGCGAGTTTCTCGCTCGTGGCTTTGCCGCCCAGCCTGGCGCCGACTTTCGCTCAGTTCGATTTCTCGGAGCTTTTCACGCCGGAAATGGGAATCGTTCTCTTTACCCTTTTATTTATGAATATTTTCGATACTGTCGGTACTTTGGTGGGTCTTACTTCGAAGACGGGCATCATGCAACCCGACGGCCGGGTTCCCCGCGTGAAGGAAGTGATGCTGGCCGCTTCGATCGGCACGACGGCCGGTACGTTGATGGGAAGTTCCACCATCAGCACGTTTGTGGAAAGCGCGGCGGGGATTGCGGAAGGGGGCAAAACGGGGCTGACGGCTTTTACAACGGGCGTATTGTTTTTGGCGGCTTTGTTTTTTTCGCCTTTATTTTTGCTGATACCGAACGCGGCTACGACCGGGGCGTTGGTGTTGGTGGGGGTTTTCATGATGGATGCCTTGGCCAAAATCAATTTGAAAGAGATAGCGGAAGCGCTGCCGGCTTTTCTTACCTTGCTGCTTACGCTGCTCACCTACTCCATTGCCAACGGAATGATTTTCGGGGTGCTTTCGTTCGTAGGGCTGAAAGTGGCGACGGGGCGTTTCAAAGAAGTGAGTCCGACCCTGTATATACTGGCCGGACTCTTTATCTTGAATTATATATGGACTGCTTTCGGGCGGTAGCGATCAAAAGAAATAAGAGGATTTGCTTCCGTTGCCGATGTAGAACCGATCGTTCTTGCGATTAATATAAACATTGTTTTCGCGGGCCAGCCAGCCCAGAGCCAACGCCACGTCGGTAACCGATAACCCTACTTTTTGTCCTAACTCTTCCATCGAAATTTCATTCACTTCATTCAACGCATGCCAGATTCTTCCGGCATTTTCCCCAATTCTGATTTTTTCCATGTTGATTTTACTTTATACAAACAATATTTCCTTTTCACGCGACACAAAGTCACTCACACAGGTATTTATTTTTCTTTTTGCTCATACATCAAAGCTATTCATATTTTTATGTAAAGATCGCGCTTTAAATTGGGCCGGACAATAGCTATTTTTCGGAATCGATGTTCTATTCTTAATACTTTTCCCGTTCATCCTTTTAAATCCTTATATTTGGAGACAAATCATGGGAATAAATATGGAAAAAGTGACCTCCAAAATTGATGCGCCAAAAGATTTTATTGTGGGAATGTATGGAAAAGATGAGTTAATGGCTACCGTGAGCTACACGCCTTGCAAAATACAGGCCGCCTTTTTCATCCTCTGTACCTCCGGGCGCTTTCGCGTAAGTATCAACCTCTCCGAATATACGATCGAAGCGCACCATTTCGTTACCCTGGTACCCCATAGTTTTGTGCAAATACACGAGGTTTCGGACGATGCACATTTTTATTATGCCGGGTTCTCTTCGCGGATCATGGAGCATATTCATTTTATCAAATCGACCATGCCGTTTTTCACGTCCATCCTGGAATATCCTGTCATGCTGCTGCCTGAATCGCATATTCCTTTTTATAACGACGTGTTCCGACTGTTGATACACGGCAACCGGCTGCCGTGCACGCAGGGCAATCAAAACATTATCATTGCCGTATTGACCCTTTTCATCGAAGGGCTGGCCGATTTGTATAAGAGCCGCAGCAATCGCCGGGATACGTTGCCGAACCGGAATCACGAAATCTTCTACGAATTTATACAGCTCCTTACCGAACAATATACCTCGCGCCAT
>DBFJSK010000203.1:0-3653 GCA_048403675.1 Tannerellaceae bacterium
ACCTTTTTTACGAACTTGGCCGGTACGCCGGCATAAATGCTGCCGGGTTCCACGATGGTTTTGCTAAGCACGACCGAGCCGGCGGCAATGATCGCCCCTTCTCCGATCACGACATGATCGAGTATGACCGATCCCATTCCAATCAGCGCTCCTTTGCAGATCTTGGCGCCGTGGATGGTGACATTGTGGCCTACGGATACGTCGTCGCCGATTTCGATAGTCGACTTTTCATAAAGGGTATGCAAAACGGAGCCGTCTTGGATATTTACGCCGTTGCCGATCCGGATGGAGTTGACGTCGCCCCGGAGCACGGTGCCAAACCAAAGGCTGCATCCTTTTCCTATTTCCACATCGCCGATTACGGCTGTATTGTCTGCTAAAAAGGTGTCTTTCCCGATTTTAGGGGTAAAGCCACGTACGGATTTGATAATTGCCATAGCTGTATAAATTATATTTCTGCTGTTTTATTTTTTAACCAGGCTTTTTCTGTCTCGTCGAGTTCGGTGCTGAGCTTGTCGTAAACCATCTGGTGGTATTTGTTCAACCAAGCTCTTTCACGTACCGAGAGCATCGAGGGGATGATGAGCCGGGTGTCGATCGGGCAAAGAGTGAGGGTTTCGAAACCGAGGAATTTACCGAATTCCGTTTCACTGTCTTCCCGGGTGAGGATCATGTTTTCCGTACGAATGCCGTATTCGCCGGTACGGTACATGGCCGGCTCGTCGCTTATCACCATGCCGGGTTTGAGTACGACCGGGTTTTCTTCCATCCGAATGCTTTGAGGCCCTTCGTGTACATTCAGACAATGCCCGATGCCGTGGCCGGTGCCATGCAGGTAGTTGATGCCGGCGTCCCATAAGGCTTTCCGCGCCAGCAAATCAATTTGCGAGCCGCGCGTGCCGGCAGGGAATTTGCTTTTTGCCAGGCTGATCGTGCCTTTCAGGACGCGGGTGAAATCTTTTTTCATTTGTTCGGTCGGTTCGCCCAAAGCGATCGTACGGGTAATATCGGTGGTGCCGTCGAGGTACTGGGCGCCTGAATCGATCAATAGCAAACCGTCGGGTCGGAGTGTGGCATCGGTTTCGGGCGTAGCGGAATAATGCACGATCGCGCCATGGGCGGCATAGCCCGCAATGGTTTCGAAGCTATCCATAATATATTGAGGCTGCTCGGCCCGGAAAGCCGTCAGTTTTTCCGCCAGGCTGATTTCCGTTACCTTTTCGCCGGCCTCCATTTGGCTTTCGAGCCAACTGTAAAAACGTACCAAGGCGATGCCGTCTTTGACGACTGCCTTCCGAAACCCGTTGATTTCCGTTTCGTTTTTAATGCTTTTCAGATGGGCGGCCGGCGAGATTCCTTCTATAACCGTACAACCGGCCGGCAGCGAACGATAAAGTGCCACATTGGTTCTCTGCTTGTCTACGAAAACGCGCGTCGTTTCAGGCAGACGCGAAAGATAGGTGTAGATCATGGAATAATCGGCCAGTTTTACCCCTTGTTCTTTCAACCGGGCGGCTGTTTCCGCATTGAGCTTTTTGGGATGAATGAAAAGAATATTTTCGGCTTCGGAAATAAAGGCATAGCTGATGACAACCGGATTATAAGCAACGTCGGTACCCCGGATATTGAATGTCCAAGCCACTTCGTCGAGGCTGGCCAGAATCAGGCTATTGGCCCCGGCGGCCCGCAATTGGTCGTGAAGAGCCGCCAGTTTGTCGGCTGTCGATTGCCCGCTGAGTTCTTGCGGCATTTCGAATAAAGGAGCGTCGGGGATGGCCGGCCGTTCTTTCCACAGCGGTTCGATCAGGTCGATGTCGGTACTGAGGCCGATGCATTTTTTCCGGAGCTCGTCTTCGAGCCGGATGGCATCGGCGGCGCTATAGGTTTGTCCGTTTAGTCCGGCCCGGGCGCCAGGAGCCAATTCTTGTATAATAAACTCCGCAAGACCCGGAGTATCGGGCAATCCCATCTTGTACAGATCGATGCCGGTTCCTTCCAGTTGAATGCCAGCTTGGAGGAAATAGCGAGAATCAGTCCATAAACCGGCTTTATCGGCTGTAACGACCAGCGTGCCGGCCGATCCGGTAAAGCCCGACATCCATTCGCGCGCTTTCCAGCAATCGGCGGGGTATTCACTTAGATGAGGATCGGAACTCGGGATGATATAAGCATCGATTTGCTGTTGCTTCATCGCATTTCGCAAAGCGGTCAGGCGTTCGGGGATATTTGTTTTCATCGTATAGTTATTTTAGTCGTACGTTACTATGGGCAAAGTTACTAAAATATCGGTAGATGCGAAAGGGAGGCGTACTACATATGCTTGGATTTTTGCAAAGGTATGAACGGGAGGAAGGAAAAGGTAAAACTATCCGCAGAAAAAACAGGAAAAAGGAAAACGATTCTACTAAAGATAAGGAAGAAAACTAAAAATAGAGCCTGGCGGCCTTTCCGGTAAACCGGGTAACTCCGCCAGGCTAGATGAAGAAGGAGAATGCAAACGCAAATTTTAACTCCGACCGGCCTTACCAATAAGGCACCGTATCGGCTTTCCTGTTCTTATTTCAGGCCGTCGGCCCGACCCTTAGGCCGGGTCACGCGAAGGAAGAGCGTACAGGCGAGCCGCCAGCTTGGCCGGTAGGCATAAGACGGTTGCTTACCTGCTAGGCCATGAGACGGATATATCAGCCTGCCGAGCGATAGGTCGTGAGGTTTAAAGATCCGTCAGAATCTTTTTCAAAACTGTCTGGGCCGAAATTTCGCGGTTGGCCGCTTCCGGAATAACGATACTTTGAGGGCTTTCAATCACCTCGTCGCTTACAATCATATTTCGCCGTACCGGCAAACAGTGCATGAAATAAGCATCGTTGGTAAGCGCCATCTTTTCGGTATCGACCGTCCAGGCGCGATCCGTACTGAGCACCTGTCCGTAATGGGGATCGGTGTAAGCAGCCCAGTTTTTCGCATAAATAAAATCCGCTCCCTCGAAAGCTTTCTTCTGGTCGTATTCCACCCGGGCGTTTCCCACGAATTTCGGATCGAGTTCGTATCGTTCGGGATGGGTGATGACAAATTCGTAATCGGTGGCATTCATCCATTCGGCGAAACTGTTCGGCACCGCCTGCGGCAACGATTTCGGGTGCGGCGCCCAGGTCATAACCACCTTCGGCCGGGCTGTTTTCTTATATTCTTCAATCGTAATCAGATCGGCGAAACTTTGCAACGGATGCCGGGTAGCCGCTTCCATACTGAATACCGGACGTCCGGAATGTTGGATAAATTGATTCAGGATTTTCTCATTGTAATCATCCGCCTTGTTTTCGAAACGGGCGAAGGAGCGTACCCCGATCATATCGCAATAACATCCCATCACCGGCACCGCTTCAAGCAAATGTTCCGGCTTGTCGCCATCCATAATCACGCCCCGTTCGGTTTCCAGTTTCCAGGCTCCCTGGTTCACATCCAATACGATGGTATTCATCCCCAGGTTCATTGCCGCCTTTTGGGTACTCAAACGGGTGCGTAAGCTGGAATTGAAGAAAATCATCAATAACGTTTTGTTTTTGCCCAGATCGGCAAAACGGAAACGATCCTTTTTAATTTCGAATGCTTCCTCAAGAGCTCCGTGAAGGTCTCCCAGATCTTGTACGCAAGTG
>DBFJSK010000204.1:0-14053 GCA_048403675.1 Tannerellaceae bacterium
AGACGGCTTGTGTAGCGGGTTGATAAATAGCTGGTTATACATGCTGTGAAAAGGAGTGAAAATTCCATGCTTATCCAATTTGAATTCCATGCTTATGGAATTCCGATTGCACTGCGATGTAATCCGGATTACACTGGCATCCATTTTTTGTAGGTGATGAAAAAGTACAAGAAGGAATGAAAAGAGGGAGCCTAAATTGCGGTGAGAAAGGAAATAGCGATTAATTCGTTTCTTCCTCCATTATTTGCTAAATTTGTAAGCGATTTGCAACGGTGAACAATCTGTAGCGGCTGGAATCGGAATCGATAGAAGGAACGGCCGGGAGCTGCTAGGCCGGTATCGCTTTGGGGATATATATATAAATTTAGGAGAACTAAACGAAGTAGGATGAATAAAAAAGAATTGATTTTTGTTTTATTGAATGATTTTGCCGATTGGGAAGGGGCTTATATCGCAGCTTCTTTAAATCAAGGCGTAATGCCTGGTAGCGAAGTGAAATATAGGGTGAAAACTTTGTCGCTCACCAAAGAGCCGGTCTGCTCCTTAGGCGGATTCCGTGTGCTGCCGGATTATGGTATCGAGGATTTGCCTGCCGATTATGCCGGGTTAATCCTGATTGGCGGTATGAGCTGGTTCTCCGAGCAAGCCCGGCAATTGGTGCCGGTGGTGGAAAAAGCCCTTGAAAAAAATAAATTGGTGGCCGCTATCTGTAATGCTTCGGTTTTTCTGGGCATGCATGGTTTTCTGAATCAGGTGAAGCATACCAGCAATACGCTCGACTATTTGAAACAGTATGCCGGCACCGCTTATACCGGCGATGCGCATTATCTTCTGCAACCGGCGGTGAGGGATGGTGGCATCGTAACGGCGAATGGTACGGCACCTTTGGAATTTTGCCGGGAAATTCTGTATGCGTTGGAAGCGGATACGGTCGAAAATATAGAGGCGACTTATCGGTATTATAAGGGGGAATTTTGTCCGGCATAACCCCACAATCTCATTTATAAAAGACGAAATGAAGCGTTCGGAACTACCGGAAATCGGAAGAAAAAGGTGCCTTTTACAGTAGGATCTTGAAAACAGATTCTTTTATAAAAACCAAAAAATCCTTCTAAGAATTTCTTAGAAGGATTTTTTGGGGATGTGCGGCTGAAGGGACTCGAACCCCCACGCCGTGAAGCATCAGATCCTAAGTCTGACGTGGCTACCAATTACACCACAGCCGCCTGCGAAATGCGATGCAAAGGTAAATATTTTTCGCGAATTTGCAAGTTTTTTGTCCAAAAGGTCTTTTTTTACCCCTCTGTTCGATAAATTTATTCGTATTTACTTCGAAAAAACACGTCGGACGGCGTCCTGGCATTTGGCATTCATCTTGCGAATACGTGGGGTTTGTACTATTTTTGTCTGCAACTAGGCGGCGATGAGTTGCAATTGGCGAGAGTCGTTCAAGCAAACTTGTCTCTACCTACAATTTACACTATCTTTGCATCCTGAAAAAACCATTACGAAAAATGAAAAACGCCTGCTTACTCGTTAGCCTGCTGCTTTGCGTCTCCTTTCTGCGCGCCCAAGAACCCTTGGTGAACCCGGCCGATTCGAGCCGTACCTGGCTGGAAAGACTCACCAAAAACGAAAAAAACATCCGTAACGCCAGTATGAACCTACAGTTCTATACCTCCGGCGCTGCTTACCTGACGGAAGGCAAACTCGACGAGGCCGCCTTCAAGCTCAACCGTGTCCGGCTCGAAATACTCGGCACTTTCGACCAGCGTTTCTCCTACCATTTCCGGCAATCGTTCAATAAATACAGCAATCCCTATTCCCTCGACAATCTCTCTTCTTCGGTAGAATACGCCTTTGTCAAATGGGACATTACCCCGAAATTCGCCCTCACCGTCGGCAAACAAGTCATGGATCTGGGCGGATACGAATATTACGTCAATGCAATCAAGGTAAGGGAATTTACCGATTTCAATAACAACATCAATTGTTACCAGGCCGGCGTCACCGGCACCCTTCATTTTTCGCCCACCCAGGAACTAAATTTGCAAGTGCTCAATAACCGCAGCGGAAGCGATGAAGATACTTATTCCTACGGCTTGCCCGAAGGCGTGGAGAAAACCAAACTTCCTATTCTCTCCACCGTCAATTGGAATGGCTATTTCTTTCAAAAAGTGCTTCAGCTTCGCTACGCAGCCTCCTGGGGGCAATTAGCCCGAAAGAAAAACCTCTATTATCTCACCGCCGGGCATATTGTGGAAACCGGCCCTGTCATCGCCTATATCGATTTGATGTACTCCCGCGAGGGCATCGATAGCAAAGGGATTTTGAGCAACCTGCCTGCCTGGGACGAGCGCGATCCGGTCACTGCCCAGAACGCTACCTATTTCACCCTCATCGCCAACCTCGATTATCGTATACGCCCCAATTGGAATATATATGTAAAAGGCGCTTACGAAACATCCGGCATTTACGAAGCCAACGGTATTTTCCCCGAAGGACTTTATCGCCGCACCTGGAACGCACAGGCTTGTCTGGAATATTTTCCAATGAAAAACAGCGAATTACTTATCTTTTTCCATCTTTTGTATAAAGGCAATTCCTTAACGCGCGTAGGAAAAACTACCGGCGCCGTCAGTCCCGATACCCAGCGTATCTCGCTGGGCCTGGTCTATTCGATTCCGGTATTTTAAAAGAAAAGAAGGTCGGAAAGCTTATTTCTCGGCACTCATCAGATAAGCGATAGCCGCTTCGATAAGGGTATCTTTGCCTTTCCAAATATCGTCCATCGTCATGAGCACCCGGATATCCGGGTCGATGCCGAACTCTGTACATTGCTTCTCGGCATCCAGCATCGGAGAGGCTGAAAAGCGTACGCTCCAGCCGTTGGGCAGTTCCGAACTGAACGGAAAGCCGCTACCCCCTCCCGTCTTATCGCCCATGATCGTGACATGGGGCATCATCCGCATCTTTTGAATAAAATCGTTGGCGGCGCTGTAGCAATGCCGGTTGGTCAGTACCACGACCGGCCGTAGCCAGCGAATGCGGTCGGAGGGTTCGAGATAGAGCGGGTAAGGTTCCGAAAAATCGGAATGACCTTTTCCCGTTTTATGCTGCATATAGCCGGCGGTGATCTTCTCTTCCAGAAAACGCGAAGCAATCCGGTCGGAAAAGGTGAGCGAACCCCCGCCGTTTTCGCGTACATCGATAATCAAGCCCCGGCAGTCCTTGAAATGGAGAAACATATAATCCAGGTTGTTTTCGCCTACTCCGCTGGCAAAGCTCCCGTAATAGGCATAGCCGATATGCCCCTCGGCCAAGGTCTTGTAATGAATGCCGCCGGCAATCAGATAATCGGTACCCAGGTAGTTTTTCTGTATCTCTTCGTAAAAATTAGGCGGATAATCTTCGTACCAGGCCCAGTAGCGCGACATATTGAACGACGAGATTAGGTTCGTATGGCCGTCTTTGAGTTCGGCCAACATGTCGGCCAAGGTATTGAAGAGGGTGAACTGGTTCATCGTGTCGGAGATTTGCGTACTGTAGCGGCGGTGCACTTCATCCCAGTCGATGTCTTTATACTCGAAGAAACAATAATTTTCGTCGAGGATTTTCCAGAGCGATTCGAAGTTTTCGCGCGGCGAATAAATATAGTCGTCGGTCTTTTCGCAACTTGCGAAAAACAAGCAGCAGACGGCGAGCGTAGCGTATAGATACTGTTTCATTCGTGTCGGTCGTTATCGTCAATAATAAGCGCTTTTATACTTTCGGGTGTTGTTTTTAAGCCGTTTGCCGCCGAAAGCTACAAATTCTTTCACCAATCCGATCAGGAAAGAATGAGAAATGATATGCGATTGCAGGCTGTTCACATCTGTATAATAGGTACTATGCAAATAGCCGGCCCTGACGGTGAGGTTGCCTACCGGAAAATCGACGGTGAAATAATTTTTAAGGGCGAATTTGTTGTGGAACGAATTGAATTGCACCACTCCCGAATTGTTTCCCAGGTTGAAAATTTCGTAATACGATTGGCCGTAGTGGGGAGAAAAGAGCACGCCGGCGAAAGGCACCGTCAGTTGATAGCGCAGGGTAAGGGGATATTCCCGGATCTTAAAACTATAGATAGCCAGGCCCGACAGATTGAGGTCGATGTCGGCTTTGGCCGAGGCCGGATTATTCCCGTTGCGGGTATTGTAAATAAAGCCTACCATGCCGTGGGCGGATGCGCCGGCCAGCAGTTTCAGACCCGGAAGCGGGGTGAAATGATAATGGTAGCCCAGGCTGTAATCTACAAATCCGGCGAAATCGGTGGCTGTACTGGCCGGGTTGTCGGTGGAGGCTATATCTACGCTGATAAGTTGCTGGCGCGAGATGCGGTAACCGGCCAGCCGGGTCATTTTCATCCGCTCGTTGAGGATACGCAAGCCCCAACCCTTGTAATCGAGCTTTTTCCCGGGCGACAGGTAGGTGTCCATCAGCCGGTAACGGCCGGCCCCCAGCAGGGTGGCGTCGTTTACCGACCAGGGGGCTTCCGACAAAGCCGGGGAAGCGGAGGGTTCGGTGGCGCCTTCGGACTGGGCGTACATCGGCCAGGCGAGGCAAAGAAAAAAGCAGATCAGGCAGGTTGCAGGCTTCATAGGCGCTATTCATCAAAAAGTTTCATCTGTCCGGTGATTTCATCCAGAATGTCCGTCTGGCTTTTATCTTCTTCGCCGTTTTCGGGGTCTTGCTCATCGCCGGCCCTGTTTTCGCCCGATGGGTCTTCGGCCGACGAAACCGGTGCGTCGAATCGGGTGGGTTCGAGTTCGTTGACCGTTTCGATTTCGAAGGTGGAGATCCGTTTTCCTTTGGCTTTAAAGCCTTTGACGGCGATAAATTCTTCGGCGTCCAATACAAGGGCTTCCCGGAAACTGTCGCCGCCGCCGAAAATGACTTCGATGCGGGGGTACTTCTCGTCTGTAAGCAGCAACAGGCGGCTTTTCGGATTATCGCCCAGGAAGTTCTGCCGACGGCTGCCGGCTTCCAATTGGAAACGTTTCAGATAGGGATATTTCTGGTCGGCGTCGTAAAGAGCGGCGGTCCATACTTTGCCGGAATCGAATTTTTCGATGGTGAGGATATTGTCTTCGTAATGATTGCTCAAATCGAAGTTGGTCGTGTAGAAGTCGCCGTTTTGCAGGATAACCAAAATCAGATCTTCGCTCTGGAATTCGCCCAGTTCTTCGCCGCGGCCGTCGTAATTGAGCCTCAGTACATCGCGGTCGAACCATACTACGCGGCCGCCCAGCGTAGAGGAGCCTTTTTGTTTGAGGCTGATCTTGTGGATATCGGCTTTCGTGAGGATATTCCCCATCGATCCCCGGCCTTTGATGGCAATTTCGCTGAAGCTTTTTTCGAACACCAGTAGCTTCTGGCGCGGTTTGGGTTTGAGGATTACTTTCACCGTTTCCGCTTCTCCATTCGGATTGACACTGAAATAGAGTACGCGCGAACCCTCGGTTCCTTTGGTCAGGTCGTATTCTTTGTCGCGGGTGATGCCGGTTACGGCAAAGCGCTTGATGTAATTGAAGCCGGCTTTGCCGTCGCGGTAGATCACGTTGTAGATCGTTCGCGTATCGTTGCGTTTGAATACGTTGACGTAGAGAATGTCTTTGCCGATGAACATTTTATCGCTCACCTTGACGATCTTATAGCTGCCGTTGCGGTAGAAGATAATCACGTCGTCGATGTCGGAGCAGTTGCAAATGAACTCGTCTTTCTTCAATCCCATGCCGATAAAGCCTTCGGAGCGGTTGATGTAAAGCTTTTCGTTGGCTTCCACTACCTTGGTTGCTTCGATGGTGTCGAAATTGCGCACTTCGGTGTGACGCGGGTATTTTTTTCCGTATTTTTCTTTCAGCATCGTGAACCATTCGATGGTGTAGGCCACGATATTCGACAGGTGATGATCGATCCGGCCGATTTCCTCTTTGATCTGCGCGATCAGGGCATTGCTCTTTTCGCTGTTGAACTTCAGGATGCGGCCCATCTTGATTTCCATCAGTTTGAGGATGTCGTCGCGGGTTACTTCCCGGATAAAATCCGGCTTAAAGGGTTCGAGCCGGCTGTCGATATGGGCGATGGCGACGTCCATGTTCTTGGCATTCTCGAATTCGGCGTCTTTGTAAATCCGTTCTTCAATGAATATTTTTTCCAAGGAAGCGAAGAAAAGCGTTTCTTCCTGTTCGGCTTTCTGAATCTCCAGCTCGGTGCGAAGCAGATGCAAGGTGTCGTCGGTGGAATGCCTCAGTACGTCGCTTACAGTCAGGAAGTGAGGTTTCTCGTCTTTGATGACGCAGCAGTTGGGGGAAATGCTGATTTCGCAATCTGTAAAGGCATACAGGGCGTCGATCGTTTTGTCGGACGAGACGCCGGGCGCCAGGTGAACGAGGATTTCCACGTCTTTGGCCGTATTGTCGTCTACCTTTTTTATTTTGATCTTTCCTTTGTCGTTGGCTTTCAGGATCGATTCGATTACCGACGAGGTGGTGCGGCCGAACGGAATTTCGGAAATCACGAGGGTTTTGTTATCGAGCTTGCCGATTTTGGCCCGCACTTTTACCGATCCTCCCCGCTCGCCGTCGTTGTATTTGCTTACGTCGATGTAGCCGCCTGTTTGAAAGTCGGGGTAAAGCGTGAACGATTCGCCTTGGAGATGGGCGATGGAGGCGTCGAGCAATTCGTTGAAATTATGCGGCAGTATTTTGGAAGAAAGCCCTACGGCGATGCCTTCCACGCCTTGCGCCAGCAACAGGGGAAATTTTACCGGCAGGGTAACCGGTTCTTTGTTGCGCCCGTCGTACGAGAGTTGCCACAAGGTTGTTTTGGGGTTGAACACGGTGTCGAGGGCGAACTTCGACAACCGGGCTTCGATGTAACGGGGGGCCGCGGCCCCGTCGCCGGTCAGGATGTTCCCCCAGTTCCCCTGGCAGTCAATTAGCAGGTCTTTCTGGCCGAGTTGCACCAGGGCGTCGCCGATGGAGGCGTCGCCGTGCGGGTGGAACTGCATGGTGTGTCCTACGATGTTGGCTACCTTGTTGTACCGGCCGTCTTCCAACCGTTTCATGGAGTGAAGGATACGGCGTTGTACCGGTTTAAGCCCATCGTTGATGTGGGGAACCGCGCGTTCCAGGATTACGTACGAGGCGTAATCCAGAAACCAGTTCTGGTACATACCCGACAGATGGTAGGCTACACGGCTGTCGCCTTTTCCGGGTACTTTATAGTCGGAATGAGTTTCGGATGCCGCAGGTTCGTTTTCCGCGGGATCCGGATGTACATTTTCTATCTTTTCGTTGTCGTTCTGTTCCGTAATATTGTTTTTTTCTATCTCTTCAGGTGTCATCTAAAATCCTATGCTTTATCGGTGCAGTTTTGCTAACAGGGTGTAAATATAGGAATTATTCGTCATTTTTCGGGGAAAAAGCGTAAATTAAATCGCTTAATCGCGGCCTTTACGGACTTTTTTTACAGACTATTAACGGAAAAACGGGCTTGCGTGTTTGGCCGGGCGCCGCGAGGCTTTCTTTAATATATTTCTAATCTCTTCTACATAATTTATAAGCCGTTGATGCGTTAGGAATTAAACGTAAATGCTTACCTTTGCGGCCGGCTTCTGCACTTACGCGTGCTTTTTGAAAGACAATTAACAATCACACTTTTATACAAACGTATGGGAAAGTATAAATTAATCAACAACGTGTTGGGGTGGGTCGTTTTTGCGATCGCTTCCACCGTTTATTTGATGACGATCGAACCCACCGCCAGTTTTTGGGACTGCGGCGAGTTCATTTCTTCCGCCTTTAAACTCGAAGTGGGCCATCCCCCCGGAGCGCCGTTCTTCATGTTGATGGGCAATCTGTTCACTCACTTGGCTTCCGATCCTTCCAAAGTGGCGATGATGGTCAACTCGATGTCGGCTTTGTTCAGCGGTTTGACGATCTTGTTCCTCTTCTGGAGTATCACACATATGGCCCGGCGAATCATGACCGATGACGGGACGGAGCTTTCTGTCGGCCGGATGATTACCGTGATGGGGTGCGGACTGGTAGGCGCCTTGGCCTATACCTTTAGCGATACCTTCTGGTTCAGCGCCGTCGAAGGCGAAGTATACGCTTCTTCTTCGTTGTTTACGGCCCTGGTGTTCTGGTTGATCCTGAAATGGGAGGAAGTGGCCGACAAGCCGCATGCCGACCGGTGGATCGTTCTGATCGCTTATCTGATGGGGCTGAGCATCGGTGTCCATTTACTCAACTTGCTTTGTATTCCGGCAATCGTGCTGGTGTATTATTATAAGAAATTCCCGAATCCTACGCTGAAAGGAACGCTGGTGGCGCTTCTTGTTTCGTTTGCCATCGTGGCCTTGATGATGTACGGCGTGGTGCAAGGATTGGTAGAAGTATGCGGCTGGTTCGAATTGTTGTTTGTCAACGTACTGGGCATGCCTTACAATTCGGGCGTTTTCGCCTTTGTGATCGTGCTGGCCGGCGTGTTGTGCTGGGCCATTTGGGAAACCATGCGCGACGAGGTAAACGAAGTCCGGATGAAAATTGCTTTTATCCTGTCGATTATCCTGATCGGTATTCCGTTTATCGGAAGCGGTTATGTATTGGGTATTATCCTGATTATCGCCCTGACGGCTTATTTGTTTATGAGCAAGAAGGTGGCCATCAAAACCTTGAATACGATTTTGGTTTGTTTGATGGTGATCGTGGTGGGGTATTCCTCGTATGCCTTGATTTTGGTACGCGCCACGGCCGATACGCCGATGAACCAGAATGCGCCGAGCGATATTTTCACGCTACGTACCTACCTGGCGCGCGAACAGTACGGAAAAACGCCGTTGCTGTACGGGCAGACCTATGTTTCGGAAGTGAAACGCGAGAATCAGGGCGGTAGCTGCGTGGCGGTTACCAAGGAGGGAGAACCTACCTGGAGCCGGGTTATCAAGAAAGATAAAAACGAAAAAGACCGGTATTATGTATGCCGCCATGAGACGGAATACGAATATGTGGATGAATTGAATATGCTGTTCCCCCGTATGTTCAGCAGCGATCCGCATCACGTGGCGGCTTATAAGGAATGGGCACAGGTGAAAGGCGAACCGGTAAAATTCAACCGTTGCGGGGAAATGGTGTCGGTCGTTAAACCTACTTTCCTGGAGAACCTCAGGTATTTCTTTGCCTACCAACTCAATTTCATGTATTGGCGTTACTTTATGTGGAATTTCTCCGGTCGGCAGAATGATATTCAAGGCCACGGCGAAGTGTCGAACGGGAACTGGATTACCGGTATTCCTTTTATCGACGAAGCGTTGGTGGGACCGCAAAAAGACATGCCGCTGGATATTATCAACAATAAAGGCCATAACGTCTATTATATGTTGCCTTTGTTGCTCGGTATTCTGGGGCTGTTGTATCAGGCGTATGCCGGTAAAAAAGGGATTCAGGGTTTCTGGATTACTTTCTTCCTCTTCTTTATGACGGGGATCGCTATCGTGCTCTATCTCAATCAAACGCCCTATCAGCCGCGCGAACGCGATTATGCCTATGCCGGTTCGTTCTATGCTTTCTGTATCTGGATCGGATTCGGGGTGGCCGCGGTGGCCAAAGGGCTGGAAAGATATGCTAAATTGCCGGCTGTGGCGGCCGGTTCCATCGCTACGGTGGCCTGTTTGCTGGTACCCATTCAGATGGGGGCGCAGAACTGGGACGATCACGATCGTTCGAACCGCTATGTATGCCGCGACTTCGGAGCCAATTACCTCGAGTCCTGCGAGCCGGGGGCCGTGATCTTTACCAACGGCGACAACGATACCTTCCCGCTCTGGTATGCCCAGGAAGTAGAAGGTATCCGGACGGATGTGCGCGTTTGTAATACCAGCTATCTGCAAACCGATTGGTATATCGACCAGATGAAGAAACAGGCGTATGCCTCCGATCCGCTGCCTATCTCGTGGGATCGGGCGGACTATGTGCAGGGTACCCGCGACGCCGCTTATATTTTCCCGATGACCGACCAGGCTATCGATTTGAATACGGCCTTGAGTTTCGTACGCAGTAACGATCCGAAATATAAGAAGATTCCCGGTATCAACCAGGAATTGGATTACGTGCCTTCGCAATCGTTGGTATACCGGGTGGATTCGGCTTCGGCCGTCCAGGTGCTCGATACCGTCGATCGGCCGAATATCGTTTCGGAAATGGCGATCGATTTGAAGGCGAAAGATTACCTGGGCAAGCAGGAACTGATTATTCTGGATATGCTGCAAACCAACGATTGGAAACGCCCGATATATTATGCCATTACGGTGAGCCCCGACCAGTTCGTGCGACTCGATCCGTATTTCCAACAAACGGGTCTGGCGTATCAGATCGTGCCGATGAAGGCGGCCGGTACGGCCCGTGCGATTAATACGGAGAAAATGTACGACAACGTCATGAATAAATTCAAATGGGGCGGCGTGAATACGCCGGGCGTCTATCTGGATGAAAACGTGATGCGGATGTGCAAGAGTTACCGCATGGCTTTGTTTGCCAAATTGGCGGCCGCTCTGATGGCCGAAGGGAAAAACGAGAAAGCCCTGGCTGTGCTCGACAAGTCGTTGGAAGTGTTGCCGCCGGAAAATGTGCCTTTCGATTACAGTGCGCTCGCTTTGGGCGAATTGTACTATCAGCTCGGACAGAAGGATAAAGCGGAAATGATCTTCACGGCCATAGGCGATAATTCGTTGCGCAACGTCAACTGGTATTTCCGCCTTCGTCCCGGACAACTCTCGTCGGTAACGGCCGATCTGGAACAAAACCTGGCCGTATTGCAGGAAGTATTGCGCGTATCCAAACAGTATAATCCTGAATTCGGGAAAAAATACGAGGAAGAATTTGACAATTACCGGATGGCATACGGCTCGCTCCGGGAATGATTTTCGAAGGATATGTTTATTGAACAACCGCCCTGGTTTTACAGGGCACTTTTTCCGGGGGTAACCTGGCGGATACCGGCTGAGCCGAAATGTGTCTATCTCACATTCGACGACGGCCCCATCCCCGAGGTTACCCCTTGGGTTTTAGAGGTGCTCCGCCGTTACGGCGTACAGGCTACTTTCTTTATGGTGGGCGATAATGTACGCAAACATCCGGAAGTGTACCGGATGGTCGTGCAGGCCGGCCACCGGATCGGCAACCATACGTTCAACCATATTCAGGGCATCGCATTCTGGACGCGTCATTATCTGGCGAATGTGGAAAAAGCCGCCGCCTATATCCCGAGCAACCTGTTCCGGCCGCCGCACGGACATATGCGTCTTCCGCAGGTACTTTGGCTGCGGCAACGCTACCGGATTGTGATGTGGGATGTCGTCACGCGCGATTATAACGCCCGCAAGACGCCCGACGAGGTGTTGGATGTCGTCAAGCGATACACCCGCAACGGCTCGATCATCGTTTTTCACGATTCGCTCAAAGCCGAGAAAAATATGCGTCAGGCCATGCCTCGCGCCATCGAATGGCTGTTGCAGGAAGGCTATACATTTAAGGTATTCGAGTAAAAAACACCTTCGCCATGCTACTTGATTCCGCACAAGTCAAACAATTAGGGAAAGAAATGGGTTTCGCGGCCGTCGGTTTGGCGCCGGTAGCCCCGGCTGAAAGCGAAGCGGCCTATTTCGATCGTTGGCTGGCTGAAAAGAAACAGGCCGGTATGCGCTACATGGAGAACTACCGCGAGATCCGGCTCGACCCGGACGGCTTGCTGTCCGGAGCCAAAAGTATCATTTCGGTGGCCCTGAATTATTATCCCGCTACGCGCCGCGATCCTTCCTTGCCGCATATCGCTTATTATGCTTACGGAGAAGATTATCATGTGGTGGTAAAAAACAAGTTGCGTTATCTTTGGCAAGCGATTACCGGGTTGGCGCCGGAAAACGAAACGGTTGCTCCTGCGATGGCCCGCTTTTTCACCGATTCCGCCCCGTTGCTCGAACGGTATTGGGCCTGGAGGGCCGGTTTGGGATGGATCGGGAAAAATACCAACCTGCTTATTCCCGGGCGCGGTTCCTTTTTCTTTTTGGGAGAAATCCTAACCACTTTCGCCGCCGACCGGTACGACATCCCGCAAAAAGAACGCTGCGGAAAATGCTGCCGTTGTCTCGACGCCTGTCCGACAGGCGCACTTGAAGAGGCGCGCCGGCTGGATGCCAACCGCTGTATCTCCTACCTTACTATCGAACATCAAGGAGACATCCCGCCTGGCGAAGCCGCCAAACTCGGCAACCGCCTGTACGGATGCGATACCTGCCAGTTGGTGTGTCCGTGGAATCGCTTCGCCCGGCCGACCGAGGTGGATGCTTTCCGGCCGAATGCTTCCCTCTTATCGCTCCGAAAAGAAGAGCTCCGGACGCTTACCCGTGAAGAATATAATCGTATATTTGCCCATTCTGCGGTGAAACGGGCCAAATATGAAGGGCTGATGCGTACCGTGCGTTATTTGTAATTCCTCATTAAAAATAAAAATACCATGAAAAGAACATTGACTCTTTGGCTTCTTTTGGCTCTGCTTGCCCTGCCGAGTTTTGCAGCGCCGGGCGAACTGAAAGAAAAGCTGGCCGCTTTAAAAGGCGTAGCCGGGGTTGAACCCCTCGAATCGGATCATTATGCCGAAAAATATGTGGTACGGCTCACCCAGCTCCTCGATCCCAAACATCCCGAAGCCGGTACCTTTACCCAACGGGTGATCGTGGGCCATGTGGGTTTCGACCGCCCGACTATCCTGGTTACGGAAGGTTACGGCGCCGCCTATGCGCTGAATCCCAAATACCAGGAAGAGCTTACGAAGCTGCTGAATGCCAATCTGATTTTTGTAGAATACCGTTATTTTCTGGAATCGACGCCCGATCCTTGCAATTGGGATTACCTGACGGCCGAAAATTCCGCCTATGATCTGCATAATGTCAACCAGACCTTCCGTTCGCTCTATGCCGGCAAATGGGTAAGCACCGGCATCAGCAAAGGCGGCCAGACGACCACTTTGTATCGCGCTTTCTTTCCCGACGATGTGGATTTTTCGGTTCCTTATGTCGCTCCGTTGAACCGGGGTGTGGAAGACGGGCGCCACGAACCTTTTTTGCGGAAAGTCGGTAAAAAGAAAGAACGCGCTACAATCGAATCTTTCCAGAAAGAAGTGCTCAAGCGGAGAGCGGAAATAGTGCCGTTGTTGGATGCTTTTTGCCGGGAGAAAGGATTGGTTTTTCGGATTCCGATGGACGAAGTACTGGATTACTGCGTGCTTGAATATCCGTTTGCTTTCTGGCAATGGGGGACTTCCGTGGGTACGATTCCTTCCTTGTCGGCGGATACGGAGACGCTTTTCGACCACCTGAAAAAAATCAGCGGCCCGGACTATTTTGCCGAAGATCAGCCGAACCTTTCTTTCTTCGTACAAGCCGCCCGCGAGTTGGGGTATTACGGCTACGACACGGCGCCCTTCAAGGGATTGCTGCGTATCCAAAGCAGTGAGGGCTACCTGAACCGGATCATGTTGCCTAAAGAATTAGTCGATAAAGTAGCGTTCCGGCCCGAACTTTATCAGAAGGTATACCGTTTCCTGAAAGAAAACGACCCGAAGATGATTTTCATTTACGGAGAAATCGATCCCTGGAGTGCCACCCGCGTACCGACATTCAAAGGAAAGAAGAACGAGCAGGTATATATTCAACCCCGCTGTAGCCATAGCTCGCGCATCAGTACGATGCCCGAGGAGACGAAAGCCAAGATTCTGACCCAGTTGAACCGCTGGCTGGCCGAATAACAAGAAACCGGTGTTAAACAGAAAACGGATCTTATTAAATAGGAAATACATCTTAATAAGAAATAGATGGGATAGAAAACAGACCTGATAGGAATCAGACGTTGGGAAAGCTCAAAAAGAAAGAAGGGATCGGAAGATCCCTTCTTAAAACATATCCTTTACTTTATACACAAATTCCATCCACACCCAGTACCGGATGGCTTTTCCC
>DBFJSK010000205.1:0-3261 GCA_048403675.1 Tannerellaceae bacterium
CGTACCGCTACCATCGTTTCCATTTTTGCGGGAATCGCTATTTTGATTTCTTTACTCGGCTTATTGGCCATGTCGACGTATTTCATTCAACAACGCTTTAGCGAAATAGCCGTCCGGAAAGTATTCGGTTCAACTAACTGGCAGATATTAAGGCGCCTAGTGTTTACCTTTTTAGTATATGTAGGGATTGCCTTTGTAATCGCCGTGCCGCTGATCTGGTATTTCATGCAAAAATGGCTATCCGGTTACAGCTACCGCATCAGCCTGAGTCCGCTGATTTTTATCGCTGCCGGGCTTTTCTGTCTGTTGGTGTCTTTTGCTACGGTTTTCGTGCAAAGCTACCGCGCCGCCAATTTGAATCCGGCTCAAAGTTTCCGCAACAAACAGTAGGGGCAAGAAACCGCTTGCCGCCGGTGAAAGACCGGGCGTTTCGAGGGTAATCCTGACCTTAGGAATTTCGGAAAATAAAAAGATAGGTAAGTGTCCAAAAAATAGACAAGAGTGTCTACTTTTTGGACACTTTTGTCCATAGAAAAAAAAGCCTATGGGATTGGTAGTTAATGTACTATTACTTTGGCATACGATTTGATCCTTTTCCAACAAAAGGAAATATAAAGAGGGGCTAGTTTGATACACTCCTTTGAAAAACAAATAAAACGACGATAACCGGATAGTTTCGGACAATAAATGATAAACAATATAAACTGATGAAAACGATCTTACGCAATTTTAGCTATGTACTGCGCCGGTTCCGTTTGGCCTCTTTTCTGAATGTGGCCGGGCTGGCTGTAGCTTTTGCCGCCTTCTTGGTAATTATGATGCAAATCGATTATGAATGGAATTTCGACCGTTGCCATTCTACGTCCGACCGAGTATACCGTGTAGACCGCATGCGCGCCGACGTCG
Source organism: Tannerellaceae bacterium (assembly GCA_048403675.1). GTDB lineage: Bacteria > Bacteroidota > Bacteroidia > Bacteroidales > Tannerellaceae > Parabacteroides. The sequence goes on from DBFJSK010000205.1 coordinate 907, forward strand.
ATCTGTTCGGGCCGATTGTCCCCCGGGCTTTCGCCGATGCCGTTTTTGCCTCTTCCCCCCACGTGGAGGCCTATACGCTCTTATCGATGGTCAACACACAGCCGCTCTATTTTACCCTAGGTGAAGAAAGCGACCGGAAAGGATTCCGCGAACATTTCGCCCTCTGCTATCCCGGTTTGGTGAAGGTATTCGACATGACGATTCTGGAAGGCGATCCCGATTGTTTGAAAGATCCGGAAAAAGTATTAATCCCCCAGAGCATAGCCCGGCGGATGTTCGGCAAGCATCCGGCCGTAGGACAAACCATCCACCTGGCCGATAAAATCCGGCGGAAAGACGACACCCGCGATTTTACGATCGGAGGCGTTTACCGCGATTTTCCGGTTAACACCCAACTGAATAACGTAATTTACGCCACCTTCGACCAGCATGGCGAAAACGATTGGTATTCCCAAAACTACATGGCTTACCTTTTGCTCGACGATGCTTCTTCTTACACAACCGTATTGGATAATTTCAACCGTACCTTTTCTTACGACAAATACGGCTATGAAAAAGGAACCCAACTCCAATTAGTGCCGCTTCCTTCCATCTATTACCGCCCCAACCAATCGGCAGACTTTACGAAGATAGGCAATCCCTCCACCTTACGTCTGCTACTGCTGATCGCCCTGTTGGTGATTATTGTGGCCGCCATCAATTTTACCAATTTCAGCACCTCCTTGGCTCCGATGCGTATCAAAAGCATCAATACGCAAAAAGTATTGGGAAGTTCATCCGGTTTTCTCCGCTTCGGGCTTGTGTTGGAGGCCGTCGGGATCTGCCTGCTTGCTTACGGCATTGCTTTATTGCTAATCTGGCTGTTGAATAAAGGACAAGTCCTGTCGTTTGTGGAAGCCGATACCCAACTGAGCAGACATCTACATCTGGTAGCCGGTTTGGGCGGCATCGCTTTGCTGACCGGGCTGGTGGCCGGCCTTTATCCGGCCTGGTATATTACCTCTTTTCCTCCGGCGCTGGTACTCAAGGGCAGTTTCGGGCTTTCGCTTTCCGGTCGCCATTTGCGTACGGCCCTGATCGGTTTCCAATATATCGTGTCGATCGGTCTGATTGTGGGCGCCTTTTTCGTACAATTGCAAAACCGCTATTTACGAAACTACGATCTGGGCTTCGAGAAAGACCAGATTGCGATTGTGGATTTATCGGCCGATATGTATCGAAAATCGAAAGACGTATATGCCGAGCGGCTGAAAACCTATCCGGGAATCGAGGATGTGGCTTTTTCCGCCGCCCTGGTCGGCGGTTCCGACTCCTATACCATGTATGAAATGAAATACGAAGGACAAGCCTATTATACCTATATCATCCCTGTCTCCTGGAATTTTTTACGGGTAATGGGCATCCCGGTTACCAACGGACGCGACTTTACCGAAGCCGATGCCCGTCGGGATACGGTGAATACCTATATTTATAATCGACAGGTACAGGAAAGACTGAAAATGGAACCGGGCCGGTATATCGAAGGTAACGGAGGCCCCGGGTATATTGCGGGTTTTGTAGGCGATGTACAAACGGTATCGTTCCGTCATGCGGAAGACAATACGTCGGATGTGGGATTCGTGATAAACAAATGGCCTCTCCCTGTTTCCTATATCCGCCTGAAAGCCGGTACCGATGTGGAAAAGGCTGTAGAACATATTCGTAGCGTGGTGAGCAGTATCGACCCCTCGTACCCCTTCGACATCCGTTTTTATGATTCCATATTCGACCATCTCTATCATAAAGAACAATACCTCAAACAAATGATTACCCTGTTCAGCTTGCTGGCCATTATCCTCTCCATTGTCGGGGTGTTCGGCCTCGTGGTATTCGAAACCCAATACCGCCGCAAAGAAATCGGCATCCGGAAAGTACACGGAGCTACGGTAAAAGAGATTCTATTGATGTTCAACAAGATTTACCTCCGCATTGTGATTGTTTGTTTCCTTATCGGAGCTCCTGTAGCTTATTTCGGCGTCCATAAATGGCTGGAGAATTTCTCGCGTCGCACCCCGATTTACTGGTGGACATTTGCCGTAGCCTTAGGGGTGGTAGCTCTAATCACGATAGCCACGGTTACGTTCCAGAACTGGCGGGCCGCCAATGAAAATCCGGTGAACAGCATTAAAAACGAATAATTAATCGGGTGGGGGGGCGGAAGAGTCTTTTATCCGGCTCCCCCACGGACTTATCGAAATACATAGAAAACAAATAAAATCGAATGAAAGGAAAAGAGTATGATTAAAATTGAAGAACTGAGTAAATTCTTCCGAACGGAAGAAGTGGAAACCATAGCCTTGAACAAAGTATCGCTGG
>DBFJSK010000206.1:0-11292 GCA_048403675.1 Tannerellaceae bacterium
AAAGAGAGGAGATGGGAAGGGTTATTGTATATTTTTTTTCTAAAAATTTATCCTTCCCCATCCATTTATGTTTTCATAAGCATCCGAGGAAAATTTCATGCTTATGCAATTCAAATTTCATAGGCATCCAATCCGAAAAAGATAAGCATTGATTTTTGTCCTAATGTAAGTATCTTTTAATCAGGTGGTTGGTTAATGTGCTATTATTTGTTTCCTTCGCTTATACTTCTTGTAATTTTTCCTTTTTTTGAAAAATCGCTTTTTCGCCTTTTGTTCTTCTTTTATTTTTCATCCAGCTCTTCTCCCTTCCCCCCCTGTTTGGGAAGTAACCTTGTTAAGCAGAGAAACAAGAACTTATTCAAAATACACTTTCCGATAACGTCCGGCAAAAAGATATTTTATATATTTACCGCAAAATAAGAAAGATGCAATCCTATACCGAAGATGAAATCATCGTGCAGTTGCGCGATCCCGACAAACAACGCACCGCTTTTGCCTGGATCGTAGAGAAGTATGGAGAAAAACTATATTGGCAAATCCGGAAAATGGTCTTATCGCACGACGATGCCAACGACCTATTGCAAAATACATTCCTGAAAGCCTGGACAAATATCGATTATTTCCGTGGCGAAGCCAAATTATCTACCTGGCTATACAAAATCGCCATTAACGAATGCCTCACCTTCCTCAACCGCCAACGCGCTCAGAACCATATCTCCATCGACGATGCCGATCTGTTCCTGCTCGAACGGCTGAAAGGCGACGACTACTTCGACGGCGACGAGATGCAACTCAAATTGCAGACCGCCATCCTCCATCTTCCCGAAAAACAACGCCTGGTGTTCAACCTGAAATATTTCGACGAAATGAAATACGAAGAAATGTCCGAACTGCTCGGCACCTCCGTGGGAGCCTTGAAAGCCTCTTACCACCATGCCGTAAAAAAAGTCGAGGAGTTTTTAACAAAAGATGTTTAAACCTTTTCCTTTCGGAATCGTCCAAACACTACAAAATCGAATGAATATGAAAGAAGAACAAAACAACCTGGAACGCTTAAAGGGAAAGCAGCCGTTCAAACTGCCCGAAGGATATATGGAAGGGCTGACGGATCGCATTATGAGCCAGCTCCCCGAAAAGCCTCGTGCAAAAGAGAAACACATTTCTCTGATGGATCGCGTACGGCCCTGGTTGTATATGGCCGCCGTCTTTGCCGGGCTTGGTCTTTTCTTCAAAGGAATTACCCGTATATTGCCCGACAGCGAAGCACCGGCCGAAACCATGTTGGTGAAAACCGATGTGCCGGCCGACTCGCTGAATGCCATCCAACTGGCCGACGACGATCAGGATTACCTGGAATACATTGAAGCTCAATATACTGATTACCTCTTGGCAGAAGAATTGACCCGGGGAGAATAAAATGTGAAAAAAACTAATTTGCTAAATTATTTTTGTAATAATACTTGTATGAATAAAATATTTTTTCTTACATTTGTTGCGATTTCAGTTTGGATCTCCTCCGGGGCAGTCGCTCAGGAGCAGAAACAACATAAAGAATTCGATAGGGAAGCCTTTCAGGCGAAACGCAATGCTTTTATTACGGCAGAAGTAGGTCTTACACCGGAAGAAGCCGCCCAATTTATTCCTTTATGCGATGAATTGAGACAGAAAATGTATGAAGTAGGGCGTGAATGCCGAAAATTTTCCCGCGAAGTACGTAAAAAAGAACATCCGACAGAAGCCGATTATAACAGAGTAATCGACGAATGTTTGGATGTAAAGTTGAAGGAAGCTGAACTGGAAAAAGAATATTACGGTAAATTCAGACAAATCCTTTCTCCGGAAAAACTCTATAAGTATAGAGATGCCGAATTTAAGTTTGCCCGGAGTTACATGAAAGGAATGAAGGATAAAAAAGACGAAAACAGAAAAAAATAAAATATTATCATTATTTGTGTTTTTTGTTTAGATTTAGTTTTGGCGTTTAAGTTAAGGGAGGGGTGGCGACGTGATGTCGGTTCCCCTTTTGTTTTTTATAACCCTTTCGCTTTCGCTTCATTCCAGATCCGATCCATCTCTGCCAGCGACAACTCTTTCAATGACCGTCCCTGACCGATCGTCTTTTCCTCCAGATAATTAAAACGGCGGATAAACTTCTGGTTCGTCCTTTCCAACGCATTATCCGGATTGATTTTATACAACCGGGCCGCATTAATCAAACTGAAAAAAAGATCCCCGAACTCCGCTTCCATCCGGTCGGCATCCAGTTGTTCGATCTCTCTTTGCAATTCCCCGAATTCTTCCTGCACCTTATCCCATACCTGATCGCGCTTTTCCCAATCGAACCCTACGTTCCGCGCCTTATCCTGAATGCGATGCGCCTTTACCACCGAAGGAAGCGAAGCCGGCACCCCTTCCAGAACCGTTTTATTTCCCCCCTTCTCCTTCAACTTCAACTGTTCCCAACTCTGCTCCACCTTCTGCGCCGTATCGGCCGACGCCTCACCGAACACATGCGGATGGCGGTACACTAGCTTCTTGCAGAGCGCATCACACACATCTTTGATGTCGAACGCTTCTTTTTCATCGCCGATCTTGGCATAGAAAACTACATGAAGCAACAAATCGCCCAACTCCTTTTTGATATTTTCGTTGTCGTCGCGCATAATCGCGTCGCACAATTCATACGTTTCCTCAATCGTGTTCGTACGCAGGCTCTCGTTCGTCTGCTTGCGATCCCAGGGGCATTTCACCCGCAATTCGTCCAGAATGTCCAGCAACCGGCCGAACGCTTCCATCTTTTCTTGTTTTGTACTGCTCATTATCGTTCTTTTTTTGCCACCGGCTCCGGCTTCCTCTTCGCCAGGCGATACAGAAAACGCGGATAAACCCTTATCCGCGTCCTCCGTATCCCGGCTCCGAATGGCTGAAGCCTGAGGGGCGTTTCACTTATTTTGTTTCTTCCGCTCTAAACTGTTTCAAACCGTTTTGCAGGAATTGAATATATTTCGATACATCTTCGTTGAAAGCGTACGACGGGCCGAGCGGTTCCCCCTCGTCATTCAACAGGATATAGAAAGGCTGCGCGTTGGCGCCGAATTTGCTCCGTTGCAGATAACTCCATTTGTCGCCGATCGTTTTCAGTTTGCGTGTTTTCCCGTGTTCTTCAATCTCGATCGGATGCGGAAGTTTCGTCTTGTCGTCTACCATCAAGGTAATCAATACATAATCGTTTTCCAACAATTGCTTTACTTTGGGGTCTGTCCAAACCGAGGCTTCCATCTTTCGGCAGTTCACGCAACCGAAGCCCGAGAAGTCGATCATCACCGGCTTATTCACCTTCTTGGCGTAAGCCATGCCCGATTCGTAATCGTCGAAAGCGGCATGTACCTCGCTGTCGTATAAATTGAAGTCTTGCGTATACAAAGGCGGTGCGAAGGCGCTGATGGCTTTCAGCGGAGCGCCCCATAAGCCCGGTACCATATATACGGCGAAGGCAAACGAAATAATAGCCATAAAGAGCCGCGGCACGGAAACGTAAGGCAGGTCGCTGTCGTGGCTGAATTTGATCTTACCCAGCAGGTAAGCGCCCAGGAGGATGAAGATAACGATCCACAACACGATGAAAGCTTCGCGGTCGAGCAAGCGCCAGCCGTAAGCCAGGTCGGCCACCGAGAGGAACTTAAGCGCCAGCGCCAGTTCGAGGAAGCCCAGTACAACCTTTACCGAATTGAGCCAGCCCCCCGATTTGGGCATGCTTTGCAGCATATTGGGGAAAATGGCGAACACGCTGAACGGAATCGATAGCGCCAGGGCGAAGCCGAACATACCGATAGCCGGGCCTACCGCCGAACCCATCGAAGCGGCTTGTACCAGTAGCGTGCCGATGATGGGGCCGGTGCACGAGAAAGATACCAGTACCAGGGTGAACGACATGAAGAAAATACTCAGTATACCCGTGGTGGAGTCGGCTTTGCTGTCGAGTTTATTCGTCCAGGAAGCCGGCAATACCAGCTCGAAGGCGCCGAAGAAAGAGATGGCGAAAACAACGAGCAACAGGAAGAAGATGATATTGAAGATGGCATTCGTCGAGAGGTCGTTCAGGGCGCTGGCGCCGAAGATGCCGGTAATGAGTAATCCCATGACGAGGTAGATCACGATAATCGAAAGGCCGTAGGTCAGGGCGTCGCGGATCGCTTTTTTACGGTCTTTGGTGCGTTTGAGGAAGAAACTTACCGTCATCGGGATCATCGGCCAAACGCAAGGCGTCAGCAGGGCGATCAATCCGCCCAGGAAGCCGGCGAAGAAGATGAACAGCCACGACGTGTCGGCAGCCGATACGGTGGTGTCGCCGAAGGATTTGAGCTGGTCGATGACCGGCGTCCAGAGTGCCGGGCGATCGGTCAGTTGAGACGAGGGGGCCGCGGTCGGCTTCGTTCCCGTGGCGGGGGCATCGGAGGTGGCGGCGCCGGCTACTTCTTCGGCTAAGGTCGCCGTATCGGAGGGTTCGGCAGTGGCATCCGGGGCAGCGGTCGCTTCACCGTTGTCGGTGGTGGTGGCGGCGGCTGTGGCATCCATTTGGATATTCTTTTTGTCGAAAGCAAAACTGATGCGGTCGGGGGGCAGGCAGGTTTCGTCGTTGCATGCCATAAATTCCACTTCTCCGTCTACTTTGAATTTGGCCGGATCGGTTACTTTAATTTTTTGTGTGAAGGAAACCGTGCCGGGATACCAGCGCAGGTTCATGGCAAATTGTTCGTCGTACACGGTGGTAGGCTTCACGGAGGAAACGGGAGTGCCTACCAGCTCGGCGCCTTGCAGGGTTTCGAAATTGAACGAGGTCGATACCGGGCCGCCTTCGGGCAGGTTCATATCGTACAAATGCCAGCCTTTCTCGGCTGTGGCCGTGAATACGATCTCTTTTTCGGCCGTACCCGAATCTTCCAGTTTGATTTTCCACTTGACGGGCGTCAGAATCTGCGCCTGTACCGCTAGTGCCATCAGGACCAGCAACATTGTGCTAACGAGTTTCTTCATTTTTCTTTTTTATTTCCAGGGTGATTATTTAACTACTGAGGAAAAAAGTGAGGGAATGCGTGTTTCGAAACGCATTTCTTCGCCTGTCTCCGGATGGATGAAATAAAGTTTGCGGGCATGCAGCATCAACCGGCCGGCGGGGTCGGTTTCGGCTCCATACTTCATATCTCCGGCAATCGGATGGCCGATCGATTGCATCTGGGCTCGGATCTGGTTTTTACGGCCTGTTTCCAATTCCAGTTCCAAAAGCGAATAGGCCGGGTTGCTTTGCAGTACCTTGTAACGGGTGATGGCTTCTTTGCCGTCGCCGGTAGTGGTTACGTATACTTGCATCCGGGCGTTTTCGGTCAGGTAGGAGGTAATCAGATCCCGGTCTTTTTCGGGGCGTCCTTCTACCACGGCTACATAACTGCGGGCGGTAATCATTTCGTTCCAGGCCGATTGCAGCGTTTCCTGTACCTGGCGGCTTTTGGCGAACATCATCAGCCCCGAGGTTTCGCGGTCGAGTCGGTGCAGGATAAAGATCTTGTTGCGCGGGTCCGATTTTTTTACGTAATCGCTCAGCAGATGATAGGCTGTGCGCTCCTTTACCCGTTGGTTCGAAACGGAGAGCAAACCTTCCCGTTTGTTCACGACGATCAAGGAGTTGTCTTCCCAAACAATTTGAAGCAGCGGATTGTTGAACTCAACCTTGCCGCGGGCGTAATTAATGCCCACCACGTCGTGCGGCTGGAGGGGCGTGTCGAATTGGGTGGTGACTTGGCCGTTCACCGAAATATGTCCTTTGCCGAGCAGGGTCTTCACCGAACTTTTGCTTTGCTGGTTGAGCAGGGCGAACAGGAAGGGGAGCAGGGTGTTTTTTTCTTCCACCGTTACTTTCCGTTCGCGGGAAGTTTCCGGGCGTTCGGCGGGGGTATATTTTGAACTTCTTTTCATATTTGTTTTTTATATAGTTTGCCAAGAGGGCGCCGGCCGGGCGAGCTGCGGCTAGGTAGGCTGGTGGCCGCCGGGGCTGCTGTCTTTGCTTTTAGGGGCAAAGATACAGGCATTTAGGGAATACTGCAAGATATAGGCCGAGTTTTCGGCCCTTGCAGGCCAATCTCTCTGACAAAATGCTATTCGCGAAAATTATTTGTGTATGTCGGCTAACTTTGCGTAATTTGCGGACTCAATTTTTTCTTAATCAAGGTAATAAATATATGGAGAAAAAACATCAGTTTCAGGGGTTGACCCGCCTACAGGTTGAAGAGAACCGCCGCTTGCATGGCGAGAACGTACTGACGCCTCCCGAAAAAGCTTCCTTGTGGAGCCAGTTTCTGGAGAAATTCAACGATCCGATTATTAAAATCCTGCTGGTTGCCTGGTTCTTATCGATGGTGATTGCCGGCGTGCATTGTTGGGGGCCTCAAAAGGAAGGATTTACGGCTTTTCTCGAACCGCTCGGTATCTTTTTTGCGATCCTGCTGGCCAGTTGTGTGGGCTTCTTTTTCGAGGTAAAGGCCAACCGGGCGTTTAATATATTGAATACGGTGAACGATGATACGCTGGTGAAGGTGATCCGCGAAGGGAATATCTGCCAGATTCCGAAAAGAGAAGTCGTGGTGGGCGACATCGTGGTGTTGGAAACGGGCGAAGAGGTACCGGCCGACGGCCGTTTGCTGGAGGCCGTCTCGCTGCAAATCAACGAATCGACGCTGACCGGCGAACCGGTGATCGGCAAAACGACGCGTGAAGCTGATTTTGATCCCGACGCTACTTATCCTTCGAATGTGGTGATGCGTGGTACTTCGGTGGTGGACGGTCACGGGGTGATGGAAGTGGAGCTGGTGGGTGATGCCACCGGGTATGGTAAGGTGTACGAGGGGGCGCAGATAGAGAGCGGGGTGGAGACGCCTTTGCAGATCCAGTTGGAGGGCTTGGCTAAGGTGATTAGTAAAGCGGGGTATGCCATTGCGGGCATCACTTTTGTGGCTTTGACGGCCAAGTTTTTGTTGACGCAGCCGGTGGATGGAATGCCGGTGATGGATATTTTGTCGCATTTGTTGAATTATTTCATGGTGGCTGTTACGCTGATCGTGGTGTCGGTGCCGGAAGGGTTGCCGATGAGTGTGACGCTCAGTTTGGCATTGAGTATGAACCGGATGTTGAAAACCCATAATTTGGTGCGTAAGATGCATGCCTGCGAAACGATGGGGGCCACGACGGTGATTTGTACGGATAAAACCGGTACGCTTACCCAGAATCAGATGCAGGTGTACCAAACTCGTTTTTATGAGTTGGCCGACCAGCCGTTGGGCGATGAGGAGCTGAGCCGGTTGATTGAAGAGGGGATTGCGGTGAATTCCACGGCTTTTCTGGATTTTTCCGACCAGAAGGTGAAGACATTGGGCAATCCAACCGAAGCGGCTTTGTTGCTTTGGCTCCACGAGCAGGGGGTGAATTATCTGGATCTGCGGGAAGCGGCTCCGGTGCTGGAGCAGCTTACTTTTTCCACGGAACGGAAGTATATGGCTACCTTGGTGCAGTCGCCGCTGATCGGCAAAAAAGTATTGTATGTAAAGGGGGCCCCCGAGATTGTGCTGGCCAACTGTGCGCGGGTGGCTACGGCCGAGGGCATGAAATCGGTGGAGGAATGTCGTCCGGCTATCGAAGCCGAATTGCTCGATTTTCAGAATCAGGCAATGCGTACATTGGGATTTGCGTATCAGCTTGTGGAAGCGGATAGCGAGGATGCTTTTTTTGTGGACGGGCGTTTGAAGCATACCGATCTGACGTTTTTGGGTGTGGTGGCTATCTCCGATCCGGTGCGTCCGGATGTGCCGGCAGCGGTGCAGACTTGTCTCGATGCGGGTATCGATGTGAAGATCGTAACGGGAGATACGCCGGGTACGGCGCGGGAAATCGGACGGCAAATCGGAATCTGGAAACCGGAAGATACGGATCGGAATCTCATTACCGGGCCGGCTTTCGAGGCGTTGACGGATGCCGAGGCGCTCGACCGGGTACTCGATTTGAAGATTATGTGCCGGGCGCGGCCTACGGATAAGCAGCGTTTGGTGCAGTTGTTGCAACAGAAGGGGGCGGTCGTGGCGGTAACCGGCGACGGTACGAACGATGCGCCGGCCTTGAAAGCGGCTCAGGTGGGCTTGTCGATGGGGGATGGTACGTCGGTGGCCAAGGAGGCCAGTGATATTACGATTCTCGATAATTCGTTCGGTAGCATTACCCGGGCGGTGATGTGGGGACGATCGTTGTACCGGAATATTCAGAAGTTCTTGTTGTTTCAGCTTACCATTAATGTGGCGGCTTGTTTGATTGTGTTGCTGGGCTCGCTGATCGGAACCGAGTCGCCGCTCACGATTACCCAGATGTTGTGGGTGAACCTGATTATGGATACGTTTGCCGCGGGGGCTTTGGCTTCGTTGCCTCCGAACGAGAAGGTGATGCAGGATAAGCCTCGCCGGAGCGGTAAAAACGGCGATTTTATCATCACGCGCTCGATGGCGTATTCGATTTTCGGGGTGGGGATTGCTTTTGTGGCGGTCTTGATGGCGCTTTTGTTCTATTTCCATGCTTCAGACGGGTTGTCGCCGCACGATTTGTCGTGGTTTTTCACTTTTTTCGTGATGTTGCAGTTCTGGAATATGTTTAATGCGAAGGCGTTTATGGAAGGTACTTCGGCTTTCGCGCATTTGAAGGAGAGCAAGAGTTTTCTTCTGGTAGCACTGCTGATTTTGGTCGGACAGTATCTGATTGTTACTTTCGGAGGAGAGATGTTTAACGTCGTGCCGCTTTCGTGGCAGGATTGGGGCGTGATTGTGGGGTCTACCTCGTTGGTGCTTTGGATCGGGGAATTAATCCGCTTGATCCGAAGGTAAGTAAAGCAGAGAGACGGTGATTCCTCTTCTTTTTTTATTTTTGAATGCATGTACATTTTTATGCCGGATAGAATAGGCTTGCTTTAGCATGGCTTACGAAAGCCCCCGAAAGTTTTATCGAACTCTTTCGGGGGCTTTTTCTAAAAGGGGCGTGTATTTCTTTTTATAGGAATGTATACGGATAGAGCAAATGAAAGTAGTTTCGTCTTTGCTTTTTCTTCTCGGCGGTTATCTCTCTTTTCACGCTAGCGTTTATTCGTTTTTAATGCTTTGTACCGGGTTCTCATTGGCCGCTTTCCAATTTTGGAAGGTCACCGTAAGGATTGTGATGGCAAATATCAAAAGGAAGGAGAGGGCGAATACCCAAGCGTACATCGGTGTTTTATACGCGAAGTTGTCCAGCCACCGGTAAACCGCGTAATAGGCTATCGGAGCGGAAATAATAAAGCAGATAGCCAGAATTTTAATGTAGGTGCGGTTGAACATAACCAGGATGGCTGCCGTTGTGGAGCCCATAACTTTACGGATGCCTATTTCTTTTTTCCGGTATTGACTGTCGAACACTACCAGCCCGAACACGCCCACAATCGAAATGAATACGGCGATGAGGCTGAAAAGAGTAATCAGCATGCTTAGTTTGGTTTCTTTTTCGTACAAGTTATGGAGTACTTCATCGAAAAACCGGACGTTGAACGGATAATCGGGATGTATTTCCGCCAGCGTATTTTTCACGTGTTTCATCGCTGCGCCCAGATCGGTACCCGCTTTTACCTTTATATAGGCGAAGGTAGACTCCTCCTTGTTTTTTTTACCTCGCACTAAAAAGGCCATCGGTGTTACGGCGGTACGGAAAGAAGCGAATTTTATATCCTTTACAAAACCAATGATTTCCTCATCGCCGACTTTGTCTTCTAAATGTATATCGTACACTTGTTTTGCTTTTTCATTGAAAAGAAAACAACCGTAATCCGTCAAGGTGTCTTCCGGTCGCGGACCGCGTCCCTCGGTAACAGTGATGCCCATTACCTGGAGAAAAGACGGATCTACCGGCATACATTCGAAGTGGATGGGCTGGTCGCGAAGCGGCCGTCCCCAACTCATAAACTGGTCTTGACCGGATAGAAGGAATTCCGAGTAGGTAACTTCTTGAATGCCCGAAAAGGATTTTAGCTGGTTGGTGAATCTATCTTTACTCTCCTGTATCTGGGGGGTCAGATCGGTCAGGATGATTTCGTCTTTTTCGTAGCCTAACGGACTGCGTTGCATGAATGTATTTTGCAGATACATGAACATGGCTCCGATAATCAGCGCAAACGAGGCGATGAACTGGATACCTATCAGTATATTCCGAAGCATCCGACCTTTCGGGGAAAGTCCGAAACTGCCTTTCAGCACCAAAGCAGGCGAGAAAGAAGTAATATAGCAGGCGGGATAAAGGCCGGCCAAAAGCCCCACAAGGATGGCAAGAAGAGCCATTCCCCCCACGAGCAACGGATGGGAGGCCAGCGATAAATGGGCTGTTACCAGCGAAGCAACGAAGGTTTGGGGAAGCATATAGACCAGCCATAGGGAGAGCAAATAAGCAAGCAGGCTGATGCCGACGGCTTCTAGTAGCAGCGACCCGCGCAGCATGCTGTCGGAGCTGCCTAATACTTTTTGGGTATTGATGCTTTTGATACGCATCGGTGTGAGCGCCGTGCTGAAATTCGTGAAATTGATGGCGGCAATAGTCAGAATGACAAAAGCGATGGCAAGGAGAATCCGAATGGTTTGACGGCTTGCCTTGGGTGTCATATCGTAGAGTGCGTCGGTGGTAAAATGAAGGTCGGGCAAACTGGTGAGGCGGATGTTGAATTTGCCTATCCACGATAGTTCCTTATCGAATCCGTTTTTCACTAGATAATCTTCAAATTCTTTCGTCAGCGTTTCGGAGGCTTGAGGTGAATCGAGCCGCACATACATGGCATAACTGATGCTTCCCCAACTGTGTAAATCTTTTTTATCATCCATTTTCAAGTAGATCGCATTTTTCATAAGGCTGTTGGTGGGAAAGTCCTTGTATACACCGCCAATGGTATAAGTGCCTTTGTCTATCTTGAAGTAATTGTTTATGCTGGATTTGGAATCCTTGGCTTCTAACTTTTTACCTACCGCTTGTTCTTTTCCGAACCATTTTACCGCCATGCTTTCGGGTACCAATACTTTAAACGGTTCTTCTAACGTTTTTGCCGATCCTTCCGTCATCTGAAAGTCGAAAACATCGGTCACAGAGGGATAAACGGCCATAGCAGGTTCCATAAAATTTTCTTTGCCTGCATTTTTATCGATCGTAAACAAGGTTTCCGTATACAGCGGGCTGATAATGGCCCCGGCTACGACG
>DBFJSK010000207.1:0-3912 GCA_048403675.1 Tannerellaceae bacterium
CCTCCGCCAGGTTGGTATGCAGCCAGGGATATTCCTTGTCGATTTTCCAGTTCAGAATGATACAACTCAGGATGCTGAATACGAACTCGATGCCCACCCAGACAAACAAATTCTTAAAATACCAGGCCAGCGCGATCTGAATAAGCGTTTTGATAATGTTCGCCGTCTGGAAATAAGCCGTGACGATGTAGTTCTTCTGGTCGGCCGTTAGCAAGACCTGCCGGTAATTGATAAAGTAGCCGATCAGCGACGAGCCGAGATAACAATAAAATACAAAATAAATAATGCCGAATCCCAGCGGCGTTTGTTTGAAAAAAAGCGGAAAAAAGAAACTCACGGCCATACCTCCCAGCCCGATAGCCCAACCGATTCTCCGGTAAACGTACCCGAAAAGAGAAATAAGTTCCGAAATGCGTCCCCGATCGGCATTTTGCAAAGGCTTGTACAAGAAAAAGCTGATTGCCGAACCGATCCCGAATTCGGCCAGGTTGAGGAACCCCAGAATATTAATCAACGTACCGGTCAACCCGATAAATTCGGCCCCCAGATTATCGAGAAAGATTTTCCGGGAGATAAAAGACAAGGCCAAGGTCAGCACATAAAACAACAGACCGATCTGTGCGTTGAGCAGACTTTTGTACGAGCGGGATTCATTCATTTGTTTAGCAATTGCGCCCCCCGGCCGCACAGCAGCCAGTGTGAACGTTTTTACAAAGGTAAATATTATTTATGAATTCGTGTCTTTTTGAGCCGCCGGATTCCGGCGCGCCTTTCCCGAAAAAACGCAGGAGACATTAAAACAAGTAAGTTAGGGCTGCCTTTCGTTCCTTTTTCGCGGCCCAACCCTTTTCGCTAGGGAACATTTTCGTCGCGAAACCGAAGATTTCTGAATTAATCTGTATTTTTGTAGGAAAAACAGAAAAAATGAGAAGTTTTGCAAGTGACAACAATTCCGGGGTACATCCCCGCGTGATGGAAGCCCTGATCCAAGCCAATGAGGATCACGCCATCGGTTATGGCGACGATCCCTGGACAGAAGCTGCTACAGCCAAATTGAAAGAAGTATTCGGCCCTTCGGCCGATCCTTTCTTCGTATTCAACGGTACAGGCGCCAATTCCGTCGCTTTACAGGCCGTCACCCGGCCGTTCCACAGTATTTTATGCGCCGAAACAGCCCATATCAATGTAGACGAATGCGGCGCCCCGGGCCGGCTGACCGGTTGTGCGCTCGTTCCGATTCCCACGCCCGACGGCAAACTGACGCCCGAATTGATCCGCCCCCGGTTGCATAATTTCGGCGTATGCCACCATTCGCAACCCAAAGCGGTATACATCTCGCAAGTTTCCGAACTGGGTACTATCTATACCATTGAAGAAGTCAAAGCGATAGCCGACTTGCTGCATGCCCACGGTATGTACCTTCATATGGACGGCGCCCGGCTGGCGAATGCCTGTGCGGCCCTGCATTGCACGATGAAACAACTCACGGTGGATGCCGGCGTGGACATTCTGAGCTTCGGAGGCACGAAAAACGGCATGATGATGGGCGAGGCCGTGATCTCCTTCCGCCCCGAAATCACGGAAAACCTGCCCTTCTATCGCAAACAATCCGCCCAACTGGCCTCGAAACTCCGGTATTTGTCGGCCCAGTTTATTCCTTATCTGGAAAATAATCTCTGGTTGGAAAATGCCATGAAAGCCAATATCAGCGCCGCGAAAGTGGCCGGGATTCTCCGGCAATATCCAGAAATACAGTTCACCCAGAAGATCGAATCGAACCAGATTTTCTTTACGTTGCCCAAGGAAGCGTTGAAAAAATTGCAAGCGAACTATTTCTTTTATATGTGGAATGAAGAAACCAACGAAGCGCGTTTCGTAACTTCGTGGGACACTTCCGGCGAAGATATTGCCAGCTTGGAAGCCACCTTGAAAGAAATCTTCGCCTGAAAATCCGATCCCAATCAAGAATAAAAAAGGGAGCGCTCTCTCCCCTGAAATACAAAGAAACAGGTATGAAACGATGGACTTTCCTGGCAACGATGCTTTTGCTGTTGTTGCCTTTTGCAACGCTCCGGGCCGCCGACGGCTGTCAGGCCGACGGACAAACGCTGCGTATCATGAGTTATAATATTCGCAATGGCGTAGGTATGGACGATCGCTCCGATTACGACCGCACGGCCGAGGCCATCCGCCGACAACACGCCGATGTGGTGGCCGTACAGGAAGTCGATAGCCTGACCGGCCGCAGCGGCCAGCGCGATGTGATCCGCGAATTGGCCGCCAGGACAGGCATGTACCCGCTCTTCGCTCCGGCTATCGATTACGACGGCGGCAAGTACGGCATCGGCATGCTCTCGCGGCAGAAACCGCTGAGCTACCGCTACCTGGCCTTACCCGGCCGGGAAGAAGCCCGCGCGCTGCTGGTGGTGGAATTCGAACACTATATTTTCTGCTGCACCCATTTGTCGCTGACGCCGGAAGACGGTGTGGCTTCCTTGCCGCTGATTTTTAAGCTAGCCCGCGAAGCCGGGAAACCCTTTTTTATTGCAGGCGACTGGAATGCCACCCCCGATTCGGAATTAGTAAAAGCCGTACAAAAAGAATTCCGGATCCTCAGCCCGATGCCGGCCGCCACCTATCCGGCCGATCGTCCGGAAGAATGTATCGATTATATAGCCGGATACATCGGAAAGGGACAACCCTTTACCGTCGTCTGGGCGGCGGTCGTGGAAGAACCGGCTGCGTCCGACCACCGGCCGATCGTGGCCGACATCCGGCTGCATGCGCCGGCCGACCGTATTTTCCGGGCAAAACCCTATTTGCAAAATCCCACGGACGGCGGTATAACGGTGATGTGGCAAACCCGGGTGCCGGTATATAGTTGGGTGGAATACGGCACCGATACTTTGCATTTGTCGAAAGCCCATACCCTGCGCGACGGGCAAGTGATCTGCAATACGAACCAGACGAAGATCCGGCTCTGCGGTTTGCAACCGGGCCAGACCTATTATTACCGGGTATGCTCCCGGGAAATCACTCTCTATGAAGGATACCGGAAAGCCTTCGGAGAAACAGCCGTTTCTCCCTTTTATACCTTTGCTTTGCCCCAGAAGGACGCCTCCGATTTTACGGCTGTGCTTTTTAACGACCTGCATAAACATACCGCCACATTCGACGCTCTGTACGACAACGTAAAAGACATCCCTTACGATTTTGTCGTATTTAACGGCGATTGCATCGATGATCCGGCGAATGCCGAAGAAGCCATGTACCATCTGTCTTATATGTGCCAGCGCGTGGGAGCCGAACGCGTTCCCGCCTTTTTCCTGCGGGGCAACCACGAAATCCGGAATGCGTATTCGATCGGCCTGCGGGAATTGTTCGATTATGTAGGCGATAAAACCTATGGCGCGTTCAATTGGGGCGATACCCGCATCGTGATGTTGGACTGCGGCGAGGATAAGCCCGATTCCACTTGGGTATATTACGGGCTGAACGATTTTACCGGTCTTCGGAATGACCAGGTGGGTTTTCTGAAAGCCGAATTGCAAAATCCGGCCTTCCGCAAGGCTGCGCGGCGCGTGCTGTTGAACCATGTGCCCATCTACGGAAACTGCGACGAATACCAGCCTTGCACCGCACTTTGGGGCCCGTTGCTGGCCAAGGCGCCTTTCGACGTGAATATCAGCGCCCATACCCATAGCTATGCCTTTCATCCCGAAGGTGCGGCAGGCAATCCTTTTCCGGTAGTCGTGGGAGGCGGTTACAAGCCGGAATCGGCTACCGTCATGATTCTCCGGAAAAAGGGAAAAACGTTATCCCTCCAAGTATTGAATACAAAGGGGGAAACCTGGCTCGACACCCGGTTTTGATCTCTTTTATTCCGCTCGCTGGGGATGGCGGGTAGAAATT
>DBFJSK010000208.1:0-19907 GCA_048403675.1 Tannerellaceae bacterium
CAGTTTGCTGCTGGCCGGATGCCGCGGGGCTTCCTCTTCAACTGAAAAAAACATGGAAAATTCGCTGCAATGGGAAAAACTTCCGGATTTGCCGGGGGCGCCTTCGCCTTCTTCTCTTCCCCCCGTATCTGCCGAAAATCTTGCTGCCTCGCTCGGCGTATCCGCTCCTTTTGCGGGAATTTATCACGGAAAGCTCTGGGTGGCGGGCGGATGTAACTTTCCCGATAAACCGGTGACGGAAGGGGGAAGCAAACGGTATTACGAGGATATATTCTGCCTCGACTTGGCTGCCTCGACGCCCCCGGCCGCTTGGCAATGGGCCGGCCGGCTGCCTTATCCGGTTGCTTACGGAGCGACCGTATCCACGCCTGAGGGACTAATTTGCATCGGAGGAAACAATGCCGATTCGTCGCTGGTGCAGGTGACCCTTTTGACTTGGGACGAAACGACCGGGCAAATCGAAACGACTTCGCTGCTTGCTTTGCCCGCCCCGATGGATAACCTGGCGGCTGCCGCCGACGGCGCTAAAATTTATGTAGCCGGAGGAAATGTGAACGGGCGGCCGGCTCGTTCCTTTCTTTGCCTGGATCGGAATCATCCCGAAAAAGGTTGGCAGCAACTACCTGACTTTCCGGGGGCGGCCCGGGTACAGCCTGTCTTGGCAGCGCAGCAATCGTCCGAAGGTTCGCGCATTTACCTGGCGGGGGGATTTCAACCCATCTTGGATGGAGAAGCTCCCGTGGTTCCGACCGATCTGCTGGCTTATAATCCACAGGAGCGTAGTTGGACGAAAGAAACCGAACTTCCGGCGCTCGATTTTTCCGGAGAGGAATTAACGGAAACGGTTGCGTCAACAGGGCGTCCTGTTACACGGCATACGTTCACCGGAGGATGTTGTGTGGCGGAAGGCGGGCGCTATTTGCTTTTCCTGGGGGGTGTCAATTACGACCGTTTCCTGGTTGCTATCGACCGGCCACGGCAGATCGCACAGGCCGAAGCCGCGGCGGACAAGGTTGCTCTGGATTCGTTGCAGGCCGAAGCCAAAGCTTATATGCATCACCCGGTGGAATGGTACCGCTTCAATACTTCGCTCTGGAGATACGATACGTTTACGAAGAAGTGGAACAGTCTAGGGGCCTACGAACAGTTAGCCCGGGCGGGGGCAGGTGTCGTATGCAGCGGAAAAACGCTGATCGTGGTCAATGGTGAACTGAAGCCGGGGATTCGCACGCCGGCTGTAAACCGGGTGACGCTGCCTTAAACCGAAAGAGGCTTATTAAGGCCGGAAAGCTGCTTTTCCGGCAGGTTCGTTCGGAAACGATAATCCCCTTCATTTATCTTTTTTCCGGGGGCAAACAGGCCGGAAACACTGCCTGTACCGGAAAAAGGATAAATGAAGGGGAGTTGTTTTTCGGGCGAGTTTTCCGCCCGGTTTCTACGTTGGTTTTTAGATCGGTTTGGGGGCCGGTTTGAAGAAGCTGTCCGCGTATTTCAGTCTGAAAACTTTTTCAATCGAAAAGTTATTTTAATCAGAAAGCGGCGAACCGCCGGGTATGCCGATCCCAGATCGGCTCGGTATACAATTTATCGACCGCTTCTTCGGGCGTATATGCTACGGCCCAAAGGGTGGCATGCTGAGGCCGCATGAATTGTTGATCGACGCATCGCTCCAACATAGCCAGTAACGGATCGAAGAACCCGTTTGTATTGAGCAGGATCACCGGATTTACATACAGCCCGAGCTGTTTCCAGGTAATGATTTCCAGCAATTCTTCCAGGGTACCGCAGCCGCCGGGCAACGCAATCGCTCCGTCGGAAAGGGCCGCCATCCGCTGTTTGCGCTCGTGCATACTTTCTACTTCCACCAATTCCGTCAGCCCCTCGTGATGCCAGCCTTCTTCTACCATAAAGCGGGGAATCACGCCGGTCACCGTGCCGCCGGCGGCCAAAGCCGCATCCGACACAGCTCCCATCAGGCCGATATTTCCGGCTCCGTTGATGACTCTCACTTTCTTCTCGCCTAATAGACGGCCCAATCGGGCGGCCGCCTCAAAATAGACGGCCGGGATTTTTGTGCTCGACGCACAATATACGCAAACAGAAGCTATCTGATTCATCCTTTTCCTTAGCGGAGTTCCCCGCTTCATCTTGTTTTATTTCACTTCTTTTCTATACTTCGCATACGAAGTCTTCTCCGGATGTACGCTCCATCCGGAAATTACATCGCCGTAAAAATAAAAATTCACGTCGAAGGTGACGCCTGTGTTCCGGTCGGTGACCTGATAACATTTCGTCGCTCCGTAGGCGTCCGTCAGGGTATAGTCGCCCAGATCAAGCTCCATCGCCGCGTTATCTGCTTTAAACTGGGCGGCCACGGCATCGGCCACCGGCTGAGCTTCCGGATTCCAGCGGGCCACGCGCTGAAGCGAACCGAGGTAATCCTCCGGCGTATTGCACTCCAACGCATAGCCGGTTGTCTTCTCGATCTCTTCCCAACTCTTCGATTTCAAAGCCGGCGATTGCGCTGCTTTAGCCAGGCTCAGGAACGCCCGCATCCGCATATGGGCCGCATCCATGATACCTTTGCGTTCAAACGGATTCGTATTTACCTCCGTGCGGCCGGTAGCCGCGGGATTCTCGGGAGAAGTTGCCCGGACGGCGCGCACGCTGTCGGTGTAAGCCCGGAACTGTTTCCGGATCTCGGGCGAACGCAAGCCGGATACGGTAAAGATCGCGACTCCTTCGGCCCCGTTGTTGAGGGCTTCATCCATACAGGCGAACATGCGTTTGTCGTCAGACGCCGTCATCCCGCAATACAAAGTCGTCAGGGGGTTTTTCTGCTTTACGTTATCGATGGTACAATCCGAGATAAAGCTGACATCTCCGGTATAGAACGTATGGTAAACCATCGGAAAGACGATGTCCAGATTCCATTTTCCCCAGTCCTGGCGCACCATTTTCCGGGCCATGGCCGGAGTGGGGAAGGGTGAGGCCGCCATCTTTTTGCCGTACGAATGCACAGTTTCGGCAATCATATTGGCTACCTCGGTAATCTGATCGCACCGGAATTGCAGCCATTTTTCGTCGGTCGAGGGATCTTCCTGCTCGCGGGGATCGTATCCGTATTTTTCTTTGAACAGACGGATCATTTCCGGATGATAGCCGAAATCCCACTGAGCATATTCCCGGTCTTGTACAATGCCGTATTTCGGCCAGAGGGTGGTGGGCAATACGACGTCCACAAACCGGTGGTAATCGATCGCAATGCCGTTCAGTCCTTCCACTTCGCAATAATCGACGATTTTCTTTTTGATATGTTCGCGCACTTCGGGCAGGGCAGGACACATAAATTTATAATAATCCACATAGGCCGTGGTATCGGCCAAGCTCTTCCCTTCGCGGTTGACGCTGAACCACTCGGGGTGTTCCTTGAGAACGACATCGCGGTCGTGTTCGAGGTTCATCGTCCATAACCAGGCATATACTTCAATGCCGTGTTTATGCGCCACCGGGATAGCCGCCCGGTAATCGTCGGGTGTGGGGGCGTTCAGCATCACCCCGTCGATTCCCACCTCGTTCATGACGGTGCAAATCGAATCGAAATTCATTCCCGGACGGTAATCGAGCCAAGTCCAAAACATCGGATAAGAAGCCGTGGCGGATTCTTTCGGGCCCGAGCAGGCTGCAAGGGCCGCCAAAACAAGCCCTAAAAAGGTAAATTTAAGTCTTTTCATGTGTATTTTCTTTTAAAACGTGCACATCTTTGTTTACTCTTTTCCGATTCATTTTGCGCATCGGAAAGAGGCAGTCCGACAGGGTTCGCAAACAAGGCTGCCGGGGGAATGCCCCTAGGTACAAATATATTTATTTTTTTGAATAGCTCCTTGCGGGAAGTGGAAAAATCGGAGAACAAGGGCTAACGGGAATGCGCTATATCGTAACCGAACAAGGCGAAATCGCCCAGACACGGATCGCCGGGAAAAACCTCGCGGAGGGCTTCGGTGATTTCGACAGCGGTACGGTATGTCGCCGTCTTCTGCCGGGTAAGGCCCAGCGCGAGGGAAATCTGGTGGACATGGGTATCGAGCGGAATGAGGAGTTGATCGGGTTGCACGGCTTTTGTCCAGATGCCGAAATCGACGATACCGTCGGTGCGTACCATCCAGCGGAGGAACATGGCCAACCGCTTACAGGCCGAAGTGCCGTCGATGGCCGGGATGCCTTGGACGGTGCCGAACAGGCACTGCATGCGCCGGATCGGATCGGGACCTTCAATTGCCAGAAGGGCGTCTTCCAAACTCTCGTATTGTTCATAAATTTCTTTCAACCGCCTACAGAGGGCGTGCAGATCGGCATAGGTGTAAAAGCGGTAAAAGGTATTCCGGCCGCCCGGACGCGCCGCTTCTTCGGCTAAAAAGCGGAAGGTGGTATCGCCGTCCTTGATAAAGGCGTAGGGGCTGGCGCCCATCCGGCTGTGAAGGGCTTCGGCTTTGGCCAGGATATGGGCCCGGCGTCCGTACGAAATCCAGGCGGTTAGGAAAGCGGAAATTTCCCGGTCGCGTTTGTCGGTGAAGCGGTGGGGGAATTGCACCGGATCGGCCGGGATAAAGGCTTTTGTGTTGTAGCGCTCGGCCCAGGCGCGAAGTTGGTCGGCAGTTTCTCGGTTCATCGTTGCAGGAAAGCTTTTCGTTGGGGTTCGGGATAATGTTCGATCGCATAGCGGAGGGCGGTGCGGGGCATCGCGGGGGCGTGCTCGTCCAGAAAAACCGTCAGGGTATCGCGGTCTTTTTTCCCGACTTCCCGGAGCATCCAGCCCACGGCTTTGTGCATGAGATCGTGCTTGTGGGAAAGGAAACGTTCGGCCAGCGCGAGGGTGTCGTCAAACTCCCGGTTGCGGATGAAGGCGACGGTGGATACCATGGCGATGCGTTGATCCCATAACAGCTCGCTTTCGGCCAGCCGGTAGAGGGGATCGCGGGGTTTGTCGAGAAGATAGGCGCCTATGATATGGGGACAGGTGACGTCTACCAAGTCCCAGTTATTGATGCGTGGCGTATGCGACAGGTAGAAATCGAACAAATCTTTTTGTTGTTCCGGGCCGGCTTTTTTGAATTGCTCGACGAGGATTAGAAGGGCGCATAGCCGGGCTTCGTGGTATTCGCTTTGAAGCAGGGGACGCAATTCTTTCAGCGGGGTTTGCTTGTTGGCCCGGGCGATGCTCCGGGTCAGGGGAACGACCAGCCCGAGGAATACGTCGCCCTCGGCGTACTGGCCGGGGCCGGTTTTGAAGAAGCGTTGCAGGAAAGCAGCCTTCTCGGGGTTGGCCATCGAAAGCAACTCGTCAAGGATAAAAGCGGCCGTCATGGACGTACGACCCGGGACACAGGACGGTCGCCTTCCAAAAATCCGATAACGTTGTTGCTTACAGTACGGGCCATGATGATACGCGTTTCGAGGGTTTGGGTGCCTATATGAGGGGTAAGCACCACATTTTCCAGCTCAAGCAGTTCGGGCAGGGGATGGTCGCCAAATTCGAACACATCCAGTCCGGCGCCGTGAATGGTTCCGGCTTGCAGAGCTTCCACCAGGGCTTTTTCATCCACCAGGGGGCCGCGGGCAGTATTAATCAAGATAGCGGTGGGTTTCATTTTGCGCAGTTCGTCGGCCCCGATGATATGGTAAGTCTCGGATGTGTAGGGAGCGTTGAGGGAAACGAAATCGGATGTAGCCAGGAGTTCGTCTTGCTGGACGTAGGTGACGCCGAGTTTGGTTTCCTCTTCGATATAGAGAGGACGGCGGTTGTGGTAGATCACTTCCATGCCACAGGCGCGTGCTCGTTTGGCCAGCGCTTTCCCGATGCGTCCCATGCCGATAATGCCGAGTGTTTTTCCGCTTACGGGAAGACCGAGGTTTTCGAGTACGCCTACTTTCATGGCAGTGCCTTCGTGACGCAGTTTGCGGTCGCATTCGGTGATGCGCCGGGCGGTGTCGAGGATAAGGCCGAGGGCGATATTGGCGGTGGGGGCGGTCACGGGATCGGGTGTGTTGGCTACCGTCAGTCCTTTTTCGAGAGCATAGGCAACATCGATGTTGTTATAACCGACAGCATAATTGGCGATCAATTGCAGTTTGGGAGCGTGATCGATGAGGGCTTTATCGACGGGGAAATCGAACATGGAGCAAAGGACGTCGTAATCGGGGATCATGTCGTATACTTCTTCGTAGGTGAAATCGCGTCCGTCAGGAAAGGTAACGTCGTATTTGCTTTCCAGTTCGGTGAATCCTTCGCGGAACATGTCGTAGGTAACTAGTATTTTCTTCATCTTGCTTTTAGGTATCTTATTTTTTGGATCGATTGTTTTTCGGATGCGCTGTACGAGGCGTATGAAAGGTTCTCTTTTTTGGAGAGCGAGCCGTCTCGATTAGGCAGACAAAAATACAAATCAAATGTCAATTATTTCGTATTTTTGCCCATCTTATACTTTAATCATGGTACTGAATTATATCTGGATTGCTTTTTTTCTGATCGCGTTCGTAGTAGCTTCCGCCAAACTGGTGTTTGCGGGAGATACAGCCGTTTTTACGGAAATCATCAATGCGTCGTTTGCCTCGGCCAAGACCGCGTTTGAAATTTCGCTCGGACTAACGGGGATTCTTTCGCTCTGGCTGGGGATTATGAAGATTGGCGAAAAGGGAGGCGTGATCCAGGCGTTCGCCCGGCTGGCGGCTCCGGTATTTAGCAAATTGTTTCCGGAGCTGCCGAAAGACCATCCGGTGGCGGGGACGATGTTTATGAATTTCTCGGCCAATTTGCTGGGGCTGGATAATGCGGCCACGCCGATGGGACTGAAAGCGATGCAGCAGTTGCAGGAACTCAACCCCGAAAAAAGGCGGGCAAGCAATTCGATGATTATGTTTTTATGCATTAACGCTTCGGGGCTAACCCTGATTCCGATCACGATCATGATGTATCGGGCGCAACTGGGGGCGGCAAATCCGTCGGATGTATTTTTGCCGATTATGTTGGCAACGTTTACCTCTACTTTGGTGGCGATTCTGGCGGTGTGTATCCGGCAGCGGATTTCGCTTCTGCAACGGAATTTATTGCTTTTCTTTGGGGGCACTGGGCTGTTTATCGGCGGCATCGTATGGTTGTTCAACCGGTTCGATCAGGAGGAAGTTTCGCTTTATTCCACGCTTTTCGCCAATACGCTTTTATTTACGATTATTACCGGGTTCATCCTGGCAGGGGTACGCAAACGAATCAATGTGTACGATGCGTTTATCGAAGGGGCGAAAGAAGGATTCCATACAGCGGTAACGATTATTCCTTACCTGGTGGCAGTATTGGTAGGTATCGGTATTTTCCGGGCGTCCGGGGCGATGGATTTCCTGATTGAAGGGGTTCGTTCGGCCGTGGGAGCCGTGGGGCTGGATACGGAATTCGTGGGGGCTTTGCCTACGATGTTAATGAAGCCGCTCAGCGGGAGCGGCGCCCGGGGGATGATGCTGGATGCCATGCACACCTACGGAACCGATTCGTTTGTAGGACGGCTGTCGTCGATCGTACAGGGAGCGGCGGATACGACTTTTTATGTGGTAGCCTTGTACTACGGGAGTGTGGGGATACGGAATACCCGGTACACGGTGACGTGTGCGTTGCTGGCCGACTTGGCAGGGGCGCTGGCAGCGATCGGGCTGGCTTATTTGTTTTTCGGTAATCATTAAAAAATTAATAGAACTTGGTGATGGCAATAACGTTTTATGCGGAGGATATAGAACTCCCCGCAATCAAAGAGCAACCGGTAAGGGCCTGGATTAAGGTGGTAGCCGAAGGGTATGGGAAGAAGACGGGGGCGATTAGTTATATTTTCTGTTCCGACGAAAAGATTCTGGAGGTAAACCGGCAGTATTTACAGCACGATTATTACACGGATATTATAACGTTCGACTATACGGAAGGGAATAAGATTTCGGGGGATTTATTTATCAGCCTGGATACGGTTCGGACAAATGCAGAGACTTTTCATACGGCCTATACGGAAGAGTTGCACCGGGCGATTATCCATGGTATTTTGCACCTTTGCGGAATCAATGACAAGGGGCCCGGAGAACGGGAGATTATGGAGGAAAACGAGAACCGGGCACTGGCGATATTGCCCGACGTATGCCGGATATAAAAAGGCGCTTTTGTTAGAGCACCTCCTAAGTTTTATATCGTTTCTCCGTAGCGGAAGGGTTGAAACTAATCGGATCCCCCCGGAGAGCTACGCATCAAAAGATAGAAACCGGGATTGTCTCTTATGGAGGAGAGACAGTCCCGGTTTTTTTGAAAGAAAGTATGATTTGCCTGAATCAATCTTTTATAGATCCATTACCGTCCTTTTGCAGCTCGGTTCAGGTAATAGAAAAAGTCGGGATCGTCGGGAGAAATCACAAAACGGCCACAATCGTAGGTTGTAATCAATATCCACTGATTCGTGCGCCGAGCATAAACCTTCATTGTCGGGATGGTGGCCGAGGAAAAGTATCCCCAGTCGCCAAACAAACCGCCCGAGGCCCATTGGCGGTATAATCCTCTTTTGTCTTCCGGCTCTATCCACCGTATCTGGGTAATGCTCCGTAGAGGCACATAGATCTTTTTCAATGGAGCGTCTATCACCAGGTTTCCGTCTTCCAATATATACCGGTCGGGCAGGTGTCCGCGCACAAAGGTACAAAGGACGATATTGAATGCAAACAGGCCGATCATCGGGTATAGGGCTTTCTGAAAAGCGAGAAGAAGGCAGACACCGAACAGGATCACAAGGAGGACGCCGGTACGGATTTTAGTTGTCCGATCCATCGTAGCGGGAGAGCTGATGTTTTCCATAGAGCGGGAGTGTAAAAGGGGTTTAACGAACGCAAGGCATTTACAAACATACATAAAAAAATCTACATATATAAGAAGGAGCAGGCAAAAGTAGATACCTTGTGCGTATCTTTGCCGAGAGAATCAAAGAGATAACAAACAATGACTTTTAATTACGACGTAATTGTGGTAGGAGCCGGACATGCCGGTTGCGAAGCCGCCGCAGCGGCGGCCAACCTGGGTTCGAAAACGCTCCTGATTACGATGGACATGAATAAGGTGGCCCAGATGAGTTGCAACCCGGCAGTCGGCGGGATTGCCAAAGGGCAGATCGTACGCGAGATCGACGCCTTGGGAGGATATATGGGAATTGTCACCGACCGGACGGCCATTCAGTTCCGGATGTTGAACCGAAGCAAGGGGCCGGCCATGTGGAGTCCGCGCGCCCAGAGCGACCGGGCCCGGTTCATCGATTGCTGGCGGGGCGTCCTCGAAAATCTTCCGAATTTGTATCTATGGCAAGACAGCGTAAACGAATTGATCGTTGAAGAGGGACGCGTGGCCGGCGTTCGGACAGGCATGCAAGTGGAGTTCCGCGCCGGTGCTGTTGTTCTAACCAACGGGACATTTTTGAACGGGCTGCTGCATATCGGTCGGACACAATTGCGGGGCGGTCGGATTTCGGAACCGGCTTCCACCGGCTTGACCGAACAACTGGTTTCGCTCGGCATTCGTACCGACCGAATGAAGACCGGTACGCCGGTGCGCATCGACGGACGGAGCGTGCATTTCGAAGAGATGACGGAACAACCGGGGGAAAACGATTTCCACAAATTTTCCTATCTGGATACCTCGCATCGGGTATTAAAGCAATTGAGTTGCTGGACAACCTTTACGAACGAAGCTTGTCACGCCGTTTTGCGGGAAGGCCTGCCCGACTCTCCCCTTTTCAACGGGCAGATTAAAAGTATCGGGCCGCGGTATTGCCCGAGTATCGAAACGAAAATCGTTACCTTCGCCGATAAAACGCAGCACCAACTTTTCCTGGAACCCGAAGGGGAAACGACGCAAGAGTATTACCTGAACGGATTCTCCTCTTCCCTCCCGCTGGATATTCAGTTGCGCGCTTTACAGGCCATCCCGGCTTTCCGCGACGTCCGGATTTATCGCCCGGGATACGCCATCGAATACGATTTTTTCGATCCCACCCAGCTCCATCCGAACTTGGAAACAAAACAGATCCGGAATCTGTTCTTTGCAGGACAGATCAACGGAACGACCGGTTACGAAGAAGCCGGCGGCCAAGGATTGATGGCGGGCATCAATGCGCACATCAATTGCCACGGCGGCGAACCGTTTGTTCTCGGACGCGATGAAGCTTACATCGGAGTCTTGATCGACGATCTGGTGACAAAGGGCGTGGATGAACCTTACCGGATGTTTACCTCGCGTGCCGAATACCGAATCTTGCTGCGGCAAGATGACGCCGATATGCGGCTGACAGAAAAATCGTATCGGTTAGGGTTAGCCGATGCTACCCGGATGGATTTGCTAGCAGAAAAGAAGGCAAGCCGCGATGCGCTGATCGCTTTTGTTGAAAACTATTCCATCAAGCCGAATTATATAAACGGCCCCCTGGAAAGTTTGGGGACAACTCCCCTAGCCCACGGTTGCAAATTAGTCGACCTCATCCTCCGGCCGCAACTTACCATGAACAGCCTGGCGCCGTTCATTCCGGCCTTACAAGAAAAGCTCGACAAAGTGCCGTCGTCGCGCAAAGAAGAGATTATCGAAGCGGCGGAAATCCTGATTAAATATAGCGGCTACATCAAACGGGAGCAAATCATCGCCGACAAAATCAACCGCCTGGAGAATATCCATATCAAAGGCAGGTTCGACTACAACAGCATTCAATCCTTATCCACGGAAGCCCGGCAAAAGCTGACGCGGATCGATCCGGATACGATTGCGCAAGCTAGCCGGATTCCGGGTATTTCGCCCAGCGACATCAACATTTTGTTGGTACTTCTCGGACGATAAAAAGCGCAATTGTTCCACGTGAAACACGTTAAAGGAGGTATTCAACTCAAAGCGGCTAATTGACTGGCTTTATTTCTTTTCACCTATTCTTTTATATGACGGATAAAGACGAACATATTAAAATGATTCTTTCGGTCATCCCTGAAAAGCCGGGATGCTACCAATATTTTGACGACAACGGAACCATTATCTATGTCGGGAAAGCCAAGAATCTGAAAAGGCGTGTTTCCTCCTATTTCAATAAAGAACACGATAGTAACAAAACACGAGTATTGGTGAAACAAATCCGCGACATCAAATACATCGTCGTAGATACGGAAGAGGATGCGCTCTTGCTCGAAAACAATTTGATTAAGCAGTACCGCCCCCGCTATAATGTTTTATTGAAAGACGACAAGACGTACCCTTCCATCGTAGTCAAAAACGAGTACTTCCCCCGGGTATTCCAAACTCGCAATATCGTGCGCGACGGTTCCCAATACTATGGTCCCTACCCTTCGGTATATACGGCGAAGGTAATGTTACAAATGCTGAAAGAGCTATATCCGCTTCGCACCTGCAATTATCCCCTTACGCCCGAATCGATCCGTGAAGGCAAATATAAGGTTTGTCTGGAATATCATATCAAACGATGCAAAGGGCCTTGCGAGGGCTGCCAGAGTTTGGAAGAATATCAAAAAAACATTTCCGAAATCAAGGAAATTCTGCGAGGGAATATTTCTCAGCTTAGTAAAATGCTGTACGAAGAAATGAAAACCCTGGCTGCCGAACTTCGTTTTGAAGAAGCGCAGAAGGTAAAAGAGAAATACGAGGTAATCGAAAACTACCGCGCTAAATCGACCGTGGTCACCCCGATGTTACATAATATCGATGTCTTCTCCCTAATAGAAAACGACCAGTCGGTTTACATCAATTTCATGCACATCGGCAACGGCGCCATCGTACAGGCATACACCTTCGAATATAAACGAAGAATGGATGAGACAAAAGAGGAATTACTCAGCCTGGGCATTATCGAAATGCGAAATCGTTTCCAAAGTACGGCACGCGAAATCATCGTACCCTTCCCCCTGGGCATGGAGATGGAAAGAGTGACCGTGACCATCCCGCAACGGGGAGATAAAAAGAAACTGTTAGAGCTTTCCGAAATGAATGTGAAGCAATACAAAGTAGATAAATTAAAGCAAGCCGAAAAGCTGAACCCCGAACAACGAAATACCCGTATTCTGAAAGAAATCCAAGAAGCCTTACATCTTCCGAAACTGCCCGCCCATATCGAGTGTTTCGACAATTCGAATATTCAGGGAAGCGATGCAGTAGCGGCCTGTGTAGTTTTCAAAATGGGAAAACCCTCGAAGGCCGATTATCGCAAATACACGATTAAAACCGTGGTCGGCCCCGACGACTATGCTTCCATGAAAGAAGTCGTACGCCGCCGGTACAGCCGGGCGATCGAAGAAAACACCCCCCTGCCCGACTTGATTATTACCGACGGTGGCAAAGGACAAATGGAAGTCGTTCGATCGGTGATAGAAGACGAACTACACCTTTCCATTCCGATCGCCGGTCTGGCCAAAGACGGCAAACACCGCACATCCGAACTTTTGTACGGTTTCCCTCCCATCACGATCGGGATGCAACTGCAAAGCCCCCTCTTCCATCTCCTCACGCGGATGCAAGACGAAGTACACCGCTTTGCCATTACTTTTCACAAAGACAAACGAAGCAAAAGCCAAACCAAATCGGAATTGGATACGATCAAAGGGATCGGAGAAAAAACAAAAGTATTACTTTTACGACACTTTAAAAGTGTAAAAAGAATCCGCGAGGCCGACTTCGAAAGTTTGAAAGAAGTCGTAGGCGAAGCCAAAGCCAAGCTTTTGAAAGCTGCCCTTTCTCCGGATTCCTAAACACACCAGCGGTACATCGCGGCCTTTTATTGCCGGTAAAGCAAGCCGGCATGTTATAGAGGGTACGACACCGCCTTTAAAAAATGAATCAAAAAGCATAGTCAAAAAACAACGAACTACAGAGATGAAAACAGTAACACAAAGGGTACAATACGCCACCGTCACCATCGACGGCCAACAAACTTCCCAAATCGGATATGGCCTCTTGGTATTGGTGGGAATTGAAGACAGAGATACGGAAGAAGACATCGAATGGCTGGCTAAAAAAATTGCCAATCTCCGTATTTTCGACGATGAAAACGGGGTAATGAATCGATCGGTTATCGAAGCCGGCGGAGAGATCATGGTCGTAAGCCAGTTTACCCTGCAAGCCTCCACCAAAAAGGGCAACCGCCCCTCCTATATCCGCGCTTCGAAACCCGACATAGCCATCCCGATGTACGAAGCCTTTTGTGCGGAAATGGGAATTCAGTTGGGCAAACCAGTTGCCACCGGCACTTTCGGAGCCGACATGAAAATCGAATTACTGAACGACGGCCCCGTAACTATTTTGATTGATACTCAAAATAAAGAATAAAAGAAATACCTCTAAAAGAAACACGATGGAAGCAATCACGCTACAGGAAGCCCAAGAAAAGGTAGACCGATGGATCAAAACCTACGGGGTACGTTATTTCAATGAACTGACCAATATGACGATTCTGACCGAAGAAGTAGGCGAGCTGGCCCGCATCATGGCCCGCACCTACGGCGAACAATCGTTTAAGGAAAGCGACAAACACCGCGATCTGGGCGATGAAATGGCGGATGTGCTTTGGGTGCTGCTCTGCCTGGCCAACCAGACCGGCGTAGACCTGACCGCCGCTTTTGAGAAGAACCTTCAAAAGAAAACGGATCGCGATAAAGAACGACATATTCATAATCAAAAAATTATAAACAAATGAGTGAAACGAATAAATACCAGGAAGCTTTCGCTAAGTTCGAACCGGCTTTGTCGGACGAAAAAACAACGGAAGCAGTAAAAGCCATACTGGAAAAAGAAGCGGAAAAAAACTTCACGCCCGAGGTACTGAAACAGATCCACGGTTGTATCGACCTCACGTCGCTCACCAGCCTCGACACGAAAGAAAGTATCTGGAAAATGGTCGATCAGGTGAACGATTTTGAAGGCACCCGCCCCGATGTACCGAATGTAGCGGCAATCTGTACCTACCCCCTCTTCGTAGAAACGGTGAAACAAGCTTTGACAGCGCAGGATGTGAAGATTGCTTCCGTAGCCGCGGGCTTTCCTTCCTCCCAAACTTTCGCGGAAGTGAAGATTGCGGAAACCGCCATGGCTGTCATGGAGGGAGCCGATGAAATCGACGTCGTGATGAACCTGGGATACTTCATGGAAGAAAACTATGAAGAACTTACCGAGGAACTGGAAGAAATCAAAGAGAGTTGCCGGGAAGCCCATCTGAAAGTCATTTTGGAAACCGGCGCTCTGGCCACGACCGCCCACATCCAAAAAGCCGCTATCCTCGCCGTTTATTCCGGAGCCGACTTTATTAAAACATCTACCGGAAAAGGCTACCCAGGCGCTACGCCCGAAGCCGTTTACACCATGTGCCAGGTAGTGAAAACCTACCATTCCATCGCGAACAAAAAAGTAGGCATCAAAGTATCCGGAGGGGTACGCACCGCCGAAGAAGCGGTGATGTATTACACGATCGTGAAAGAAACGTTAGGTGAAGAATGGCTCAACAAAGACTTATTCCGTATCGGAGCCAGCAGCCTGGTAGGCGATATTGAAAAACGACTGGGAAATTAAAAGTTCCATACCCCTTATTATACACTTGCCCCTTGGCCGAACGAGTGTAGAATAAGGGGATGCTATCAAGCCCCCACGAAGCGTAGAAAAAATAAAACACGTTTATTTTTAGGAAAAAACGATTCCTTTTCCCTCCAGGCTAGAAAAAAACAGGTAGAAATAAATAAAAAATAGAGAGCATGCCAAAAGACGCCCAGACACGCGCCTACTTCTTACGCAGTACAATATAATCCGCCAACCCCGACAAGGCCTGCCGAGCCGGAGAAGCCGGCAGAGCACTTAAAATTTCCAACGCCTTCTGTTGGAACTGCCTCATCCGTTCTTCCGCATATTCAATGCCGCCTTTCGCTTTCGCAAAAGTAATCAAAGCCTCAATATTCCCGACGGAAAAATCTTTCTTCCGGATCATATCCAGATACGGGGCAGCCTCTCCCCCACCCTGGCGAAGCGCATATAAAAGAGGTAGGGTAACCTTTCCTTCCCGAATATCGTTGCCTGTCGGTTTGCCGATATTCGCCTCCTTAAAATAATCGAAAATATCATCCTTAATCTGGAAAGCATAGCCCAGGTACTCGCCGAACTGCCGGCAAAGCGCAATCACCTCCAGCGAAGCGCCGGCCGTAATCGCTCCGATCTCGCAACAAGCCGAAAGCAAAGCAGCCGTTTTCTTCTTAATCACCTGCATATAACAAGCCTCGTCGAGAATACTCTCCTCAGCCGTTTCGAGTTGCTTGATCTCCCCTTCCGATAAATCGCGACCCAATCCGGACACAATGCCGATCACCCGCAAATCGCCCGTCCGGATCGAACGGATCAAAGCCGTAGAAAGTACATAATCACCTACGAGTACCGAAATCCGGTTATCGAAAATGGCATTCAAGGAAGGAACCCCCCGGCGCTGTTTCGTTTCATCGATTACATCATCATGAATCAAAGTAGCCGTATGCAAAAGTTCAAGCAACACAGCGGCGTTGATCGTATTCTCCGTCACCACCCCGCAAGCCTTGGCCGTAAGCAGCACCAATAACGGACGCACATGTTTACCGGTAGAATTCAATATCGTGTCGATCGCCGATTGCAAACGAATCGTCTCGCTTCGCAAGGAATCCGCAAAATCATCATTGAAACGTTTAAATTCAGCGGCAACCGGTTCTTCTATTATCCTTCTCTCATTCATAACTTATCCAAAGATGCGCAAAAGTAACAAAAACTATCGACTAAGCTAGTTTTTTCGTACATTTACCCAGATTTTGTCTCACTAAAACGTGTTAAAAGCAATGAAGTTATTCCTTATAGATGCCTATGCGCTGATTTACCGGTCGTACTACGCTTTCCTCAAAAATCCCCGGATTAACTCGAAGGGAATGAACACCTCCGCCATTTTCGGATTCGTCAACAGCCTCGAAGACGTATTAAAACGCGAGAATCCCACCCATATCGCCGTAGGTTTCGACCCCAGCGGCCCCACCTTCCGCCACGAAGCTTTCGAAAACTACAAAGCCCAGCGCGAAGAAACCCCGGAAGTCATCCGCCAATCCGTACCCATCATTAAGGAAATCATCCGTGCTTACAACATCCCCATCCTCGAAGTCGCCCGGTACGAAGCCGACGACGTCATCGGCACCATTGCCAAGCAAGCCGAGAAACAAGGATTCGAAGTATACATGATGACCCCCGACAAAGATTACGGCCAGCTCGTTTCCGAACACATCTTCATGTACCGTCCCCGGTTCGGCGGCGACTACGAAATCATGGGCGTACCTGAAGTACTCCAAAAATACGGCCTCACCTCCACCGACCAAGTCATCGACTTGCTCGGACTGATGGGCGACAGTTCCGACAATATACCCGGTTGCCCCGGCGTAGGCGAAAAGACCGCCCAGAAACTTCTTACCGAATTCGGCAGCGTCGAAAACCTCCTGGCCCATACCGCGGAGCTGAAAGGCGCCCAAAAAAAGAAAGTAGAAGAAAACGCCGAACAAATCCGGTTCTCCAAATTCCTGGCCACCATCAAGACCGACGTCCCCATCGAGTTCGACGCCACCTGCTGCCGGCGGGAGAAACCCGACGAAGCCAAGTTAACAGAAATTTACACGGATTTAGAATTCCGAACATTCATCAACAAATTAAACACAGAAGAAAAAAAACCGCTTCCGAAAGGCCCGGTTCAAGGCTCGCTCTTTGAAATATTTCCGGACGACTCTCCGAGTGAATCCAAATATTCCACTCTCGCGAGCTTAAAAACCATCCCTCACACCTACTATCTAGCTGATACAGAAGAAAAAATACTCGATTTAGCCCGATTTTTAAACACCCAGCCCTTTTTTGCTTTTGACACGGAAACCGACGGCATTAACCCGCTACACGCCGGTTTGGTCGGCATGTCGTTCGCCATAAAGGAAAATGAAGCCTGGTACGTACCCGTTCCCGCCAATTCGGTAGAAGCGGCCAAAATCGTAAGCCACTTCATTCCGGCCCTCCAAAACCCTACGATCCAAAAAATCGGACAAAACATCAAATTCGACATCCTCGTCCTGCGCAAATACGGCGTGAGAGTAGCCGGCCCCCTTTTCGACACCATGATTGCCCACTACCTACTCAACCCCGAACTTCGGCACGGCATGGACTACCTGGCCGAAACCTACCTACATTATAAAACCGTCGGCATCGAAGAACTGATCGGCCCGAAAGGAAAAAATCAATTGACCATGCGCCAGGTACCCGTCGGCGAAGTAGCCGAGTATGCGGCCGAAGATGCCGACATCACCCTCAAACTAAAAAACCACTTCGCACCCGAACTAAAAAAACAAGGCCTCGAATCCTTGTTCAACGATATTGAGATGCCGCTCATCTACGTACTGGCGGAAATGGAACAAACCGGCGTCACGCTCGACACCGCCGCCCTCGGCCAATCCTCGGAAGAACTCACCGCCGTGATGAACCGCCTCGAAGCGGAAGTGTACGAACTGGCCGGAAAAAAATTCAACATCAACTCCACCCGCCAAGTAGGCGAAATCCTCTTCGACCGGCTCCAGCTCGACGAAAAAGCCAAGAAAACGAAAACCGGCGGTTACAGCACCAGCGAAGACATCCTCGAAAAACTCCGCAACAAACATCCCATCATCGGAAAACTGCTGGAATACCGCGGACTGAAAAAACTCCTGAGCACCTATATCGACGCCCTGCCCGCCCTGATCAGCCCGGAAAGCGGAAAAATACATACCTCGTTCAACCAAGCCGTCACCGCCACCGGCCGGCTCAGTTCGACCAACCCCAACCTGCAAAACATCCCCGTGCGCGACGAACTCGGCCGGGAAATCCGCAAAGCCTTCACGGCCGACAACGCCGACAGCCTCTTTTTCTCGGCCGACTATTCGCAGATCGAACTCCGCATCATGGCCCACCTGAGCGGCGACCAGCATATGATTGAAGCCTTCCGCAGCGGCGCCGATATTCACGCCGCCACCGCGGCCAAGATATACGGCATTCCCGTAGAAGAAGTCACCTCGGACATGCGCCGCAAAGCCAAAACAGCCAACTTCGGCATCATCTACGGTATCTCCGTATTCGGTCTGGCCGAACGCCTCGGCATCCCCCGTTCGGAAGCCAAAGAGCTGATTGAAGGCTATTTCCGCACCTACCCGCGCATCAAAGAATACATGGAAGAAAGCATCGCCGTGGCCAAAGAAAAAGGCTACGTGGAAACCATCTTCAAACGCAAACGCTTCCTGCCCGACATCCATTCCCACAACGCCGTGGTGAGAGGATATGCCGAACGCAACGCCATCAACGCCCCCATCCAGGGAAGCGCGGCCGACATCATCAAACTGGCCATGGTACGCATTTTCCAACGCTTCGAAGCGGAAAGGCTCCAAAGCAAAATGATCCTTCAAGTACACGACGAACTCAACTTCAACATGCTCAAAAGCGAAGAAGCCGCCGTACGCCGCATCGTACTTGAAGAAATGGAAAACGTAATGCAGCTCCAAGTTCCCCTCATCGCCGACTGCGGCAAAGGCGTGAACTGGCTCGAAGCCCATTAACCGGTTGCCCCCATCGACGCGTATCCCGCTTGCCGGAAGGCGACGTAGTGGGGAACAGCTTTCGGAACAAGACAATCCTGTTCGGAATGAAGCCCTTAAAAATCAAAAACAATCCTACCTTAAAAAAGAAAGCGTATTTAAAGATACGCTTTTTTTTATTCCTTAAAAAAACTACCTTTGTAACACTTCCCCGACAAAGCGTTGCCGGAAAGTACATACGAGAAAATAAGAAGCGTTATCATATTGTCCTAAAGCAAGAAAATCGCCAATTTTTATTCAGCAGGGACAGTAGACAACAAATGCCTCACGTTTTTTGTATATATAGTCTATATATAAACATTAAGCGTGGGCTGTTGTCTATCTGCTGAATAGGTGTTTGGCGATACCTCTTGCTTGGATAGGTGACAGTTCCCACGCTTTTTCATATTATTCATGCCATTCCGGGGGAACAGGAATGGGGAATGCTAAGAAACGGTCATGTATTTCAAACTTCCAGCCAATCTCCCTCCCTCTGTTATCCGGGCTACGTTCGACTTTTACGCCACCGCCGCTTCAGGAGGCCGTCATCACCTCCTCCCGGCGCCCGTTACAGACAAAAGCAGCCTTATCGACGTCCCCCACGAAGCCACCCATTTGCATGCCATCCGTTTTCATACGCTTTCCGATCATTTCACTTATTATTATCCGGAAGGCGGCTACCCCCTGTCTGACGGCGGCTTCCTTCCCCCCCTTATCAGCTACGCAATGGGCGAACCCTACGCCGGCGGCATCGTGATTCAAACCGGCTCTACCTATGCCAGCGCTCCCTCCGAAGCCAACTTACTACCTTACAAAGGCACCCTCATCGCCCTCGACGAACAAACAGCCACCTATCCGGAAGGCGAAACCCACAGCCATACGCTCGCCCTTCAAACCGGCACCGGCTGGGAACTTCCCGGACTCTATGACCTGATCCATTTCCACGAACACCAGGCCATCATCAACCGTTTTCTACTCGAAAACGGCGGGAAGCCCCTCTCCGCAACCGGCTATTGGTGCCACGACAACAGCGTAGTGGAATTAGGCATCAGTTTCCATATGGGCACAGCCCACTGTTCCATTGAAAAGAAAACGACTCCCAAACAAATCCGCCTTATCGTACACTACTAAACTCCCACACACACCCGCGCGGCAGGCAGCCCCTAAAAATCAAGAAAGAGAGTGCCGGCCTGACTTCCCACCTCCTTTTCTCTATAAAAAACAGCCTTTTT
>DBFJSK010000209.1:0-10932 GCA_048403675.1 Tannerellaceae bacterium
AGAAGATCGACGGGAAAGACTTGGTATTCATGGGTTACAAAACGCCCGACAAGACGGGAGGATGGCAAAACACGTTCTCTTACAAGGGTCTGAGCCTGCGGGTTGCCGTGGATTATGCCTTAGGACATGTGATTAGCGACGGAGCGACGGCCCGCGCGATGGGCTCCAGCCGCGCTTACAATGAAGGTTGTCCGGCGCTGGCCATGAGTTCGGAAACCTGGCAGAAAGAGGGTGATATTGCCAAATATCCCCGTTATAGCTTCGGCGATTTCGATATAGGCTACCGCAACCACCAGCGTCAGATTTCGACGGTCGGTTACAAAGGCATGGGGCACGGTACGTACGGGGTGGATAACTCCATCTATTACTCCAAAGGAGACTACCTGGCTTTCCGCGAAATTTCCCTGTCCTACGC
Organism: Tannerellaceae bacterium; assembly: GCA_048403675.1. Taxonomy (GTDB): domain Bacteria; phylum Bacteroidota; class Bacteroidia; order Bacteroidales; family Tannerellaceae; genus Parabacteroides. The sequence continues at coordinate 416 of DBFJSK010000209.1, forward strand.
GCTTCCCAAACAGATCGTCAAGTTCTTGACCTGCGAAAATATCGTACTCAATGCAGGCGTTTATAACCTGGGGTATATCACGGCCTACAAAGGTTTGAATCCGGAAGTATATACAGGTACGGATACCGGCGGATACCCTCGTCCGCGTCAATTCACGATAGGAGCTTCCGTTACGTTTTAATCACTTCATAAAAACAGTATAGAATGAAATCGATCATATTTATAGTCAGTTTATTTATCGCCGGCGTCAGCTTTTCTTCCTGCGAAGATATGCTGGATGTTAAGGTAAAGTCGGAAATATCGGGAAGCATTTACTGGAAATCCGAAAATGATTTCGAACCCTATTTGTACGGAATCTATTCGCAAATCAGGGTACATACCAACAAGGCTTTCGATTTTGCCGAAGACCGGAGCGAAATGTGGAAGGCCGGTTACAACAACCGTTTTTCCTCGTATTGGAACCACGACATTACATCGGGTAAAACAGCCGAATGGACGGATTTTTACGGCACGATAGGCCATTGCAATCTGTTGCTCTATCAAATCGATCATTTCGATTTCGCCAACGCCGCCCTGAAAAAGCAATTGCTGGCCGAAACGTATGCGCTGCGGGCTTACATGTATTTTTACATCGCGAAAATATGGGGGGACGTGCCTTTGCTGCTCGAACCGATTTTTAGCGAAAAAGATCCCTTGTATGCCCGAAGCGCCGCCACCAGCGTATTCAAACAAATTAATTCCGACCTGGCTGCGTCGCTTACTTATTTTGAAAAGGCCGGGTATGTGGACAAATATCGTATTTCCAAGCCGGCCGTGTATGCCATTCTGGCCGACGTGAAAATGTGGGAAGCTTCCGTGCTGGGCGGTGGCACCGAGGCTTATCAGCAAGTCATTCAGGCTATTGCCGAAGTGGAAAAGTCGGGTGTGGAATTATTGCCGGTTTACGGCGACATATTCGACAAGGAGAAAAACGACGAAATCATCTGGTCTTTATACCTCGACCGGGCGGAATATACCAGCGGGAAATACAATGAAGCCTTTTTGCGTTTCGACACCTCCGGCGGTGCGGACAATGTATCCGATTTGCCGATCGCCCTGGCCGGCCAGCAGGCCTATTGTTTGAGTGAGCAAGCATTGGCTTTATTCGAGGCTTATCCGGAAGATAAACGAATCGCACGTACTTACATTCCGGAACTGATCGAGGGCGAGCCGCGTAATTACTGGCCGAATAAATTCCGGGGCACGCAATATACCGATACCCGGGTAGCCGATAGCGATATGATTCTTTACCGTTTGTCGGATCTGTATTTACTGAAAGCGGAAGCGTATGCGGCGCTGAAAAATCAAAAAGACGCGGCCGAGTATCTGAATAAAGTAAGAAACAGAGCGGGTATTCCGGCATTCTCCACAACCGATCTTCATGCCCTTCAGAAAGAAATCCTGAACGAACGGGGACGGGAATTATTCCACGAAATCAAGCGGTGGTGGGATTTGGTCAGAGCGCATTCGACGGGCGTGATCGACGTATATCAATATGTCCCCAATTTAAGAGGAAAAACCACGCCTTTATATTGGGCCGTTCATTTGAACAATTTGACGAAAAACGATAAGTTGGTTCAAACGGAAGGATACGACGATTAAGGGATGTACCCCAGCTAACCTTTCCTCCTTTATCGGGGGGAGAGGTTATGCTGAACCGAAAAGGTTACACTTACGATCACTAAATCAGCAACGATATTTACTATTTAATTCTATCGCAATGAAACTTAAAAAAACAGTCCTCTTGTTGAGCAGTCTTTTAACGGCCTGTACGGCCACGCAAACCTACGACAAGGTATTGGTTTCGGAAGGCAATCCGCAACATCTTATCCAGATCGGCGGCGAATGGGTGCGCGAAGGAAATGCGTTAACCGCTTCCGGCGGTAAAACATATCTTGTAACGGAAGAGTTGGTGTCGGATGCGCTCTTTGAAATGGAAGCCGAACTGCGCATCGACGGTTTGCAATCGGCAAATGCTTCTTTCATTTTGTGGGGAAACAACCTGAACTTCGATGGAAAAGACAAAAACAGTCCGGAACCGGTGATGACTTTTTCCGGCGATTTAGTCGGCAAGCCGGTCGTCATCGGAAAAACGGCCGATTTTATCCAGCCGGCCCAACCGTTTGTTTTGAAAGTCAAATCGGAACCGCAAGCCATCGTTTTTTATATCGACGGCAAAAAAATATTCGACTGCCCTGCCCAAGCCGGGAAAAAAGATCGTATCGGCTTCCGGGCCGGGACGGCCGGAATGGCTATTTATTCGTTTCGGATGAACGGTGAAACCGAAAAACAGGCGCCGTTGGCTTATCTGTATAAGAACGGCGAGGGCGGATACGATACCTTCCGCATTCCGGCGCTGGTGGTGAGCAACCAAGGAACCGTGCTGGCTTTTGCCGAAGGACGCAAGAACTCCGCGTCTGATACGGGAAATATCGACATCGTGCTCAAACGGTCGAACGATAACGGCAAAACATGGAGCCCGTTGCAAGTGGTATGGGACGATGCCGAAAATACCTGCGGCAATCCGATGCCGTTGGTCGATAAAGAAACGGGTACGATTTTCCTGCTCTCGACGCACAACCTGGGCACCGACTATGAACGCGACATCGTGGCAGAAACCAGCCAGGACACGCGTCGGGTTTTCGTACTGCAATCCACCGACGACGGGCAGACCTGGTCGGCTGCGAAAGAAATAACGAAAAGCGTAAAAAAGGACAATTGGACGTGGTACGCTACGGGGCCTTGCCAGGGTATTCAACTTACTCACGGCAAACACAAGGGCCGTCTGGTGGTGCCGGCGGATCATATTGAAGCAAAAACAAAGAAATATTTCTCGCACGTTATCTATTCCGACGATCACGGGAAAACATGGAAACTGGGCGGCCGCACGCCTTCCGACCAGGTAAACGAATGTACCGTAGCGGAACTGGAGGGCGGAAACATCCTGTTGAATATGCGTAACTACGATCGTCGGATGCACACCCGCAAAGTCTCTGTCAGTGACGATGGCGGCGAGAGCTGGGGCGAACTCCGGGCCGATCCGATGTTGATCGAACCGATTTGCCAGGGAAGTTTACACCGGTATTCTTTCTGTGAAGAAGGGAAAGGCAGGCTTTTATTTCTGAATCCGGCTTGTGTGGATGCCCGCAAAAACATGACGCTCCGGATCAGTTATGACGACGGCCAGACCTGGAGCCATTCGCAGGTTCTTTACCCGGGGCCGGCCGCTTATTCCGACCTCACTCGCTTGCCCGACGGCCGGATCGGCTGTTTTTATGAAGCGGGATACGCTTACCCCTACGAAGGGATTGTGTTTGAAACGGTCAATTTATCGGAAATAGAAAACTAATTGCTTATGTTAGCCCCCTTAAAAAATTTACTGGACGAACTCGAACAAAAGTTGGATTATGCCGTCCAGCAAAAAATTATAGCTTGCCATAAAAGAGCCTTGAATTGGGAAGAGACGGACAGGTTGCCTTTAGTGGTAGCCTACCCCTACCCGACGTCGGCCAAATACCGCCCTTTTCCCCACCACGAGATTTTTTCCGATCCGGAGAAAATGTTGTTCAATGAATTGGTGCATGCATTTGATACCAGTATTTACCTGCACGATACGCTAAAGGACGATCTGCCGTATACGATTCGGGCCAACTTCGGCACCGTTTTAGTGGCCTCTTTGCTGGGCGGCCGGGTGAAACAAAGGGGGGATGCGCCCCCTTGGATTTTACATTTCGATACGCAGGAAGAGTTTATGTCGATCTTCAACCCCGATGCCCATACCACAGTACTGCTCGATACGGTGTGCAATGTTTACCGTACGTATCTCGATATTCTGGCGGATTATCCGAATGTGAAACAATGTCTGCACGTGGTTCTTCCGGATTTGCAAGGCCCGCTGGATACGTTGGAATTACTCCGGGGAAGCGAAGTGTATCTGGATTTCATGCTCGACCCGGAACTCACCGGGCAAGCGCTCGCGTTAATCGCCGAAAAGCAAATCCGAACCGCCCGCACCCTCGAACATTTCGTTACCCCGCGAAGCGACGGTTTCTCTTTCCAGCAAGCGGTCATGATTAAGGGAAATATCTTGATACGCAACGACTCGGCCATTATGATTTCTCCGGATATGTACCGGGATCAGGTAGCAATTCACGATGAACACGTATTGGCTGCCATGCAAACAGGGGGCGTACATTCCTGCGGCAAAATCGACATGAACGTACCGGAAATACTGAACCTTCCCTCCATCCGATGCTTCGATTTCGGGCAATCCTATATGAATGACGTAGAAAGCGTTTATCCGCTGGCCCGAGACAAGCAGATTCCCTTTATCCGGATACGGCCTTCCAAAGAGATTCTGTTGTCCGATAAATTGCGAAAGCTCTACCCGACCGGCGTTTCGCTGGTATACGATGCCGCTTCATATGAAGAAGCTTGTTTTGTTTCTCAGACTTATAATCAGCGCTATGGACACAACTGGTAGAAAACCGGAAATGACGCGCAAGGAAAGGGTACGCCGGTCGATCGAACATCAGCCTATCGACCGGGTTCCTATCCATATCAACGCCACAAAATGGGTGGTGAAGAAACTCAAGCAGACTTTACAGGTCGGGTCGGACAGGGAACTGCTGGAAAAACTGCGGGCAGATATTTACGACATGCGGGGCATCGATATTCATTCGGGCGTAACGCCCCGGTATGCAGGCCCTCCGAATCCTCTTTTTCCGGCTGATTGGGCTGGAAACAGCATGAGCTTTTGGGGCATCCGGGAATTTGAGAAAGAGACGGCTTCCGGCTGGATGTTTGAAGCGGAACGGCCGCCGCTGGCCGGAGAGATCACCTTGGAAGAGGCCCGAAATTATCCTTGGGCCCGGATCGAATGGTTCGATTTTTCCGAACTAAAGGAAAAGCTGTTACCCTGGAAAGATTTCGCCCTCATGGCTTCGGGTGGTTCCGTATTCCAACATGCTACGTTCGTACGCGGAATGGATTACCTGATGATGGATATGTGCATCCATCCGGATTTGGCCCATTACGTGCTTGGCCGGATAAGCGATTTTTATTATGCGTATTTCGAACGGATGCTTCAAGCTGCCGAGGGCCTAATCGATATACTGGCTGTAGCCGATGATCTGGGTATGCAGCAGTCTTTATTGATAAGCCCGGAAATGTTCGACGAGTACATCGCGCCTGCACTGAAAAGGATGGCGGATTTGGCGCATGCTTACGATGCCAAGTTCTTATTGCATACCTGCGGAAATATCGAGGCGCTTATTCCGCGCTTTATCGAATTGGGGGTAGATGTGCTCGACCCGATACAGCCCGAAGCGATGAACCCGATAGGGATAAAAGAGAGGTACGGAGCCGACATCACCTTGAGAGGGGGCGTCAGTATCCAAGATGTGGTATCCCGAAAAAGCCCGGAGGAAGTTCGCTCGGAAGTAAAACGAATCGCAGAGGCTTTGAAGAAAGGCAGCGGATATATTTTTTCTCCCGGACATCCGGTATTACAAGACGACGTGCCGGTAGAAAATATCCTGGCCATGTATGAGGCCGGATATATGTATGGACAAACTAACGATTAAATAGAACTAACTATGGTAGACTTAAAGAATTTATATGATGCCATATTGGCCGGTAATTTAAAACTGGCCGTAGAAACGACCCAGGAAGCCATTGTGGAAAACAAAGACCCCCAAGAAGTAATCAACCAATATATGGTCAAAGCGATGGAAGAAATCGGGGCGCGTTTCGAGGCGGGGAAAGCTTTTGTTCCCAATTTATTAATGAGTGCCCGGGCTATGAAAGGTTCGCTGGATTTACTAAAGCCGATCATGGAAAATACCGCCGCAAAGCCAATGGGTAAAGTGGTGATCGGCACTGTGAAAGGCGATCTGCACGACATCGGCAAGAACCTGGTGGCGTCGATGCTGGAAGGATGCGGATTCGAGGTCGTCAACCTGGGCGTCGATGTGCCGAGCGAGCGTTTCGTGAATGCCATCCAAGAGAATAAGCCGGATCTGCTTTGCATGTCGGCGCTCCTGACCACCACCATGAATTACATGAAAGAAGTGGTAGAGGCTGTGCAAAAAGCCGGTTTGCGCCAACAAGTGAAAATTATGGTGGGCGGCGCTCCTGTGAACGACATGTTCGCACTCCAGATCGGTGCCGACGGGTATAGCGCCAATGCCAATGCGGCGGTTGCGCTGGCCCGGAACTTAATCGCCTGACCCGAAAATGGAAACAGGAATTTCGATACCGTTCGATTCGTTGGGCATTCTTCCGGAAGAGGTCAGCCGGCGAATGGGATATGGCGACACGAAACCGGACGAAGTAACGGGCGCACTTTTGAGGCAACTTTTGGAAGAAGCGCGCGAACGGATTCGTCCCTCGTTTTATTACCGAATACTGCCTTGCCGGATTCTAGCCGAAAGCGTCGAAGTGGAAAGCGTTTGCTTCCGGACCGAGAAAATGCTGGCCCGTTTGCTGAGGCATTCCGAAAAAACAGCGGTGTTTGCCGCCACCGCAGGCGCCGGTTTCCAACATTGGACGGAAGAGTTGGCGGCGGCTAACGATCCGCTGGAACGGTATGTATTGGATGCGTTGGGAAGTTGTATCGCCGAAAGTGCCGGCGATTACCTGGAACGGCAGTTGGAAGACGAGCTGGGCGACCTCAACCATACGAATCGTTTCAGTCCGGGCTATTGCAATTGGCCTGTTGTCGAGCAACAGAAGCTTTTCGGCTTGCTCCCTGCCGGAATCTGCGGAATCCGGCTGAATGAAAGTTCGCTAATGGTACCGGTTAAATCCATCAGCGGACTGATAGGGATCGGCCGGCAAGTCGTTACCAAAACGTATGGCTGCGGCATCTGCGGCGATAAAAATTGTTATTTACGTAATCAAAAAAATCCGCATCCGAAAGGAGATACGCGGAATAACCTTCAGTTATACGACTAAACGAAAGAAATTATGGAGCGTTTGAACCACACTAAATTGAAAGGGAACTGGGCTACTTTGCTCTTGGCTACCGACGAAAAAGGTACCCTCGATTATGCACGTCTGTGCGACGAAATCGATTTATTGATCGCCTCTTCACCCAACGGGATTTATTCGAACGGTACGGCGGGCGAGTTTTATTCTTTAACGGAAGATGAATTTATGAGTGTTAGTGAATTGCTAGCCTCCAAATGTCACCAGGCCGGCGTACATTTCCAAATCGGAGTGAGCCATATGAGCCCGCAGATCAGCTTACAAAGACTGCGAGCGATCCGCCATCTCGAACCCTCGGCCGTCCAGGTTATTTTACCGGACTGGTTTCCGGTGTCGTTGGAGGAAGCGGTGATTTTCCTGCAAACAATGGAACAGGAAGCCGGCGCCATCCCCCTGGTATTGTATAATCCGCCCCATGCAAAGAAAGTGCTCACACCCGAAGAGTGGCGTGAGCTAAAGCAACGAGTGGCAGGGCTGATCGGCGTAAAAGTGTTCGATAACAATCGCGATCCATCCTGGTATGCCCGGATGAAGGCCCATAAAAAAGGGCTTTCGGTTTTTATACCGGGACACCATTTAGCTACCGGCATCGCCGAAGGGGCCGACGGCGCTTATTCGAACATGGCCTGTCTGAATCCTTTTGCGGCGCAGCGGTGGTATCAAATGATCGGAGAGGATAACGAAGCGGCGCTCGAATTGGAAACGAGGATTCTTCAATTTATGGAAACGGCAATCCATCCTTTTATTCTCCGGGATAAATACCCCAATCCTGCGTGCGACCGGTTCATGGCGATGGTAGGCGGATGGGCCGATGTGGGCGGCTATATGAGGTGGCCTTACCGTTCGATCCCGCTCGACAGGATTCCGCAAACCCGAGAATGGGTGAAAAAGATAATTCCGGAATTTTATCTACCGCCCCGAGGCACCGTCATCCCTCTTTCCTAGGTTTCAGAAGATATGCCGGACGTTCCCGCCCGGCATATTTCCGGATAACGGCTGCTTTTGACCGGGCGAATGAACCTGATAAAAAAGAGGCTCAGGTGAAAATAGGTAGCAAAAAGCAGTTACCTTTGCAAGCGTTATTCCCATAAAACAATGAAAACAAACGAACTCAAAGGGCATCTGGCTATGCTGGGTGCCAATATCATGTGGGGCCTGATGGCCCCCGTTTCCAAATTCGTATTACAATCCGGGCCTATCAACGCGCTTGCCCTCACGACGTTCCGGATGGTAGGCGCCATGATTTTATTTTGGACGGCTTCGCTTTTTATGAAGAAAGAACCTGTACCGGGCCGGGACTTACTTAAATTGTTTTTCGCCGCTCTCCTGAGCATTGTATTCAACCAGGGATCGTATATTTTCGGAGTCTCCCTTACCTCTCCCATCGACGCATCGATCGTTACTACCACTTCGCCTATCCTGGTCATGATAATCGCCGCCCTTTATTTGAAAGAACCTATTACAGGGAAAAAGGTAACCGGTATCTTTGTGGGCGCCGCAGGAGCTTTGTTACTAATCCTGAGCAGCCAACAATTGGCATCAGCCGCGTCGGCTCATCCGAATGCCTCGAATGTATGGGGCGACTTATTGTGTTTGCTGGCCCAGCTAAGCTTTTCGCTTTATTTCGTCCTTTTCAAAGGATTGATCGGTCGTTATTCACCGGTTACGTTGATGAAATGGATGTTTACCTATGCCTCGATCTGTACGGTTCCGTTTGCTTTTACCGAGGTAACAGCTATCGATTATGCCGCCTTGCCCGCCAGTCTTTACGTGGGAATCGCCCAGGTAGTAGCGGGAGGTACATTTATCGCTTACCTGTTGATGCCGGTCGGCCAGCATAACCTGCGGCCGACAGTGGCCAGCATGTATAATTACGTACAGCCCATCGTGGCATCGGGCGTAGCGGTAGCCTGGGGAATGGATTCGTTCGGTTGGATGAAAACGATTGCAGTCGTTTTGGTATTCAGCGGAGTGTATATCGTGACGCAAAGCAAGGCGCGGGCCGAGGTGGTAGCTTCACGGGTGGCTGCTCGGCAGAAAGATAAGGGTTGATTATTTTCCTGGTTGGATGGCATATAAATGGTGATAGGAATTTGCCTGAACAGCTTCCATTATTAATTTTCTTTCTTTTCCGCTATTATTTTCCTTGACCGCAATATTTATTTGAACAGGTAGTATCGGATTACATCCCCACGCTTGTTCCTCTTTATCTGAAAGTGTACTCACCGTATACCATTCTCCTTTTATCACTTGTAAACAGGTAGAATCTTCCAGCTCGAATTCACCATTATCACCTCTTCTATATTTTGTCGTGTCAGTACCTTGAATCGCATATAGATTGTCTAAATAAAAAAAATAACCGTGCGATTTCACCCAAGCAGAGTCACCATGAACAGAGATAAACACCGTGTCCTTTTCCAAGAATTTAATTGATTGTCCCCCTAGCGAAGTTTCATCCAATGGACGATCCTCTAATATTATATGCGAACAAGCAGTAGCAAATAAACATACACAGAAAAACAAAATATTTATAAGCTTCATCACTAATAAATTTACTTATTTACATTCAAATAACAATATCTTTGATAATTTCTAAATTCATAACTTGAGCCCCATGGATGTGTATAATTATCCATAAATGTAGCATCCGTATACCACCCATCTGATCTACCTCCCCAACCCCAGTTACAATGTACTGTTGTCGCTCCACATTTTGTCAGCATAGGGAAATAGCCATCTATTATCCAGAAATGTCCCACGGGATTTCCCATGCTTTGTCCAAAGGCAAATACAACGTTTTTTTTACCAATACAATTATTTAATTTATCATAGTTAATTAATGAGACCAATTCTTCACTCTCATAATCATATCCTAAACGTCTAAACACATTCAAACAAGAATCATAGTAAGTAACGGTGCCGGGAGAATCATTGCAACTATATTCAGCATAAGAAAGTAAACCTATATAGCAATTACGCCACATCCAGCATGATAATAATTGCAAACGTCACCTGGCGTACCCCAATTATAAGGTTCACCTTGATGCCATTGCGTTTGTACCAATGGAGAAGAGTTAAACGCATCATTACAATAATAATCTGGCGGCGAACATTTGGTAAGCGTTTCATTTGCCCCGCAATATTGAAGATCATACATACAATGCTCCGGTATCTCCCGAATATATTGTGCCATGCCTGGTATATAGGCCGTATCCGATAGAGCTCCTTCTTCAACATATACATATACATCAGCCACGCGTTCATCCCCAGACGCTATAGCGAAACCTTTTCTCCCATCTTTCTCTAAGGTAAAAGTGTACAAATTCACACTATCCGTCACTATAGTGCTTTTGGTAACCGGAATATGACATTTCAACGTCTCTACTTTATCCAATGTTACCGTTGCCAGAGCAGACGACTTTGTATTTACCCCTATCATCCGCCCGAAATTCTCCACCAATTTCCGGGCATTTGCCAATTCTTTTTGA
>DBFJSK010000210.1:0-6344 GCA_048403675.1 Tannerellaceae bacterium
CGGTAGCGGTTTCTGATAAGTTTGTTTCCTTCCGGGGGGAAGGAGGATTTCGTTTACTTACGGATACCTAATTCTTTGATAATGGAACGGTACCGGTTAATATCGGTTTTTACCAGATAGTCCAATAAACGACGACGTTTACCTACCAACATCTTCAGGGCTCTTTCCGTGCTGAAGTCTTTGTGGTTGGCCTTCAGGTGCTCTGTCAGGTGAGCGATACGGAAGGTGAACAGCGCGATCTGGCTTTCGGCCGAACCGGTGTTAGTGGCTGATTTGCCGTACTTTTCGAAAAGTTCTTGTTTTTTTGCGGAATCCAAATACATGATTCTTTTGTACTTTAATAAATTAATACTATGTTATCTAAGCGGATGCAAAGGTAGGGATTACTTTTTGAATAGCAAGACTTTTCTTCTTCTTTTTTGTATTTTGCGCATTGATTGTCATGCAGATGTCATAAAAATATTGTAATTTTGCCGCCGTAAAAGCCAAGGTAGGCTCCCTTTCGGGCATCGTCAAAGAATTTGCCTCTGCACCGGGTTTGCACTATCTTTACAGTCAATAAATTAGTCTTCAATGCAAAAGATCAGAAACATCGCGATTATCGCGCACGTAGACCACGGCAAAACGACGCTCGTGGATAAGATGTTATTAGCCGGTAAGCTCTTCCGTGAAGGACAAGCAGAACCGGATCAGTTCCTCGACAATAATGATCTGGAACGGGAACGAGGAATTACGATCCTGGCCAAGAATGTATCGATCAATTATAAGGATTATAAAATCAATATTATCGACACCCCGGGGCACGCCGATTTCGGGGGCGAGGTGGAACGCGTGTTGAATATGGCCGACGGTTGCTTGCTGTTGGTGGACGCCTTCGAAGGCCCGATGCCGCAAACGCGTTTCGTGCTTCAGAAAGCCATTCAACTGGGGTTGAAACCGATCGTGGTAATAAATAAGGTGGATAAACCGAATTGCCGTCCCTCGGAAGTGCAGGAAATGGTGTTCGATTTGATGTTCAGTCTCGACGCCACTGAGGAACAGCTCGACTTTCCTACGATCTACGGATCGGCCAAACAGGGATGGATGTCGGAAGACTGGAATCATCCTGCGGAAGATATTACCGCTTTGCTGGATGCCATCGTGAAATATATTCCGGGCCCGGACGTATTGGAAGGTACTTCCCAGATGTTGATTACGTCGCTCGATTATTCCAAATATGTCGGACGTATTGCCGTCGGACGCGTACATCGCGGGGAGTTGCGGGAAGGGCAGGATATTATGCTTTGCAAACGCGACGGGTCGATGGTGAAGTCGAAGATCAAAGAGATCGACGTATTCGAAGGCTTAGGCCGTACGAAAGTAGATGCCGTGCAATCGGGCGATATTTGTGCCGTGATCGGTATCGACGGTTTTGAAATCGGCGAGACGATTGCCGATGCAGCCGAACCGGAGGCATTGCCTACCATTGCGATCGACGAGCCGACGATGTCGATGCTTTTCACGATCAATAACTCTCCGTTCTTCGGGAAAGACGGTAAATTCGTTACTTCCCGCCATATCTACGAGCGTTTGCAGAAAGAGCTAGATAAGAACTTGGCGCTTCGCGTGTTGCCGACCGATTCCGCTGATTCGTGGCTGGTGTATGGCCGCGGGGTATTGCATTTGTCGGTGCTGATCGAAACGATGCGCCGGGAAGGTTATGAATTGCAGGTGGGGCAGCCGCAGGTGATTATCAAAGAGATCGACGGCGTGAAATGCGAACCGGTGGAGCAACTCACGGTGAACTTGCCCGAGGAATGTTCGAGCCGTATTATCGATATGGTGACCAAGCGTAAGGGGGAAATGACGATGATGGAAAGCAAGAACGACCGGATGCATCTGGAGTTCACCATTCCTTCGCGCGGAATCATCGGTTTGAACAATGCCGTGCTTACGGCGTCTGCCGGTGAAGCGATTATGGCGCACCGTTTTCTGGAATATCAGCCGTGGAAGGGCGAGATCGAACGGCGTACGAACGGTTCGATTATTGCCATGGAAACGGGTACGGCTTATGCGTATGCTCTTAACAACTTGCAATCGCGGGGTCGTTTCTTTATCGCTCCGGGCGATGAAGTATATGCCGGCCAGGTAGTAGGCGAACATACGAAGGATAACGACTTGGTGGTGAACGTAACGAAATCGAAAAAGCTGACGAATATGCGTGCATCGGGTTCCGACGACAAGGTATCGCTGGCGCCTCCCACCGTATTCAGCCTCGAAGATGCGCTGGAATACATCAAAGGCGACGAATATGTGGAAATTACGCCCAATAGCATGCGTATGCGTAAGATCATCCTCGACGAAATAGAGCGGAAACGGCAGGGGCGGTAAAACGGCCTTGTATGACCAAAAGATGTAAGAGTCCGGGCGGCTATATAGCGATGAGCTATCTGGTATCGCCCGGATTTTTTATGTAGGTGATTTGTTTAAAGACTTGTCTGTTCGATTAGCTCTTTAATCTCCGCCAAAGCAGGCATTACAATGTCACGTATTTCTTGGGATAAAAGCAAGTAGGTATTAGTTTTTATCCCTTCGGGAGAGGCTATGTCCGGATTTGTGAATGGATTAGTAGTGGCGTTGAACAGGATGCGTGCTTGTGGTTCTGCCCAGGCCCTATCGAATACTTTCCAAAATTCTTTATAGCGGGCTGCCTTAAAAACCATCTGCGTGAATTCGCCCGAGGTGAAGAAGCTGCAGAGATCTGTTGTTGGCGGCATATGAAAATATGTATTTCCATATGTTTCAAGGTCGTTGAGTTGGTTCGCTTTTCCCGCAGCAACCATGCCTTCGAATATAGATTGAGGTGAAATATCACAAGGGGTGGTAATCGGTTTCGATAAAGGAGTTCCGTTTACTTGAGCGATATACAGGCATCTGTCAAGTATTTCTTTCGGGATAAAAATCTGATAGAGTACGCTATCTCGGGTTTTTTCCGGCGGGGGAGAGGGCTGACCAGATAGCTGATCGGATAGCAGACGAGATCCTCTGTTTTGTCGTATTTCCTGGATTTGGTTACATAGTGTTTCTATAGATGCTTTTATTCGGGGTAATAAAGTTTGCTTCCAGGGTTCGGCTAGCGACAGTTTACTTATCATATCCGGTAGAGAGCTAGATAACATGCCTATTCCGCCGGCAGAGCCGAAATGATAACTTTGTTCTCCGTGATTTGTATAATGGCCTAAGAGTGATAGATTGACACTTAGCAATAAATCATGATCTTGATGATCTGTCCATTGTTTTTTGCTTTTTGTTTGCTCATCGAAAGTGAAAATTTTATCTTTTAGAAAACTTGTGGGCGATTCTTGGCCTTGAAAGTATGGGTTTGCGAAGTCTCTGAAAAAAACAAAATTACTATCAATTGATTTGTTCAGTTTTTTGTAAAGGAATCCAGTGATTTCTGTGAATAAGTAGGAGAAAATCGAAGTGGAATGATAGACTACTACATGATCCTCTTGTCCGATTTCAGCCGATAAAATCTGTTTAATTTCTTTTGCGAAGAAATCAGGTAGTTCTCGAAAATCTTCACTAATTTGAGATTTTCCATATATATAGGCTAAAGAAGGGATTCTAAGCGTAGGAGCAAAGCCGAGTTGCTGATGGATGTAATCGGGAATACCTTGTTTTCCTCCTATAAGCTCAGTTGTCGAACTTTCCTTTTCTTCTGTTTGGTCGTCTTTTTTATCTTCTTCATCTTCCGGGCTTTGATTGTCTTCTTTTTCCATTGAGCCGAAGTCCCATCCTTGTGTATCATCTTCCTTGCCCAAGGTATCATCGAGGCCTCTTAAAAAGAAAGGAGTTTCGTCATCAGAGCCTGTTTCCGAAGGATGGGAAGAGGTCGAAACTATCCTTGTGTCTTCGGAATCACTTGTGCTGTCGGGAGGCTGACAGACATATCGTTCGTCAGTAAAGTCGACATCGACTGATGAAGGGGCTGACGAGCTAGTGACGAGGGCTTCTAAGGTGTATTGCCCTTCTTGTACGGCTACAATGGTATAAGTATCCCCTGTTTCAGTATTCTTTATTACTTGACCGACGGCTTTCCCTTCGCCTATTTTGCATTGTATGCAAGGGTAGGTGATGCCGGCTTGTTGGATAACTTGGATCAATTGAGCCTGTATAGATGTTTCTTGCCTATTATCAATAAATTGAAGGGTTGGAGAGGTGCTTTTAGTATTGTTTGGCAGGCAAGTAGGCGAACGATATTGTTTTTCGGCTTTCATGATAGAAGGGAGATAAAGAAAAAACGGCCATACTCTCTAGGAGAATGACCGTTTTTTGAGTAGAAATTATAACGTTCTTTCGAACTTATTTTACCAAAGCAGCAAAATCGCCGTTTGTAGCATATTTGGCAAATTCCAGGTCGATAGCAGCTTCTTTAGCCAACGCTTTGTCGGCTGCGATAGCGGCTTTCAGGTTGTTGATAACACCGTTGGAATCGTTCGTGCGGGCAGCTACAATGGCTTTCAGGTAAGAAGTCGTAGCGTCTGCATTGGGAACAGCGTTCAAAGTCTGAGAAGCTTTGCTGTAATCTTTTACCAAGATCTGAGCCAGAGCGGCGTTGTTCGATTTAACGGCTCCGAACGAGTTCACAGCTTTAGCATATTCGCCTTGTTCCAGGTACAGAACGCCCAGCGCTTCGCTCAATTCAGCTACGCCGGCAGCGTTGCCGAACAGTTGTTGTGCTTTAGCTTGGTCGCCCTTTGTCAGTGCGATCAGACCTAAGTTCATGTTGGCTTCGTTGTTGGCTTTTACCGAGTTCGATTTGTTGAACATCTGTTCAGCTTTGTTCAGGTCGCCGGCGCGGAAGGCCATCATACCTACGTTGTTCCATGTACGGTAGTCGTTAGGATACAGTTCGGAAGCTTTGTTGTAGATCGTAGCTTTTTCAGCCGGGTTGTTTGTCAGCGTAGCGGCATACAGAATTTCTTCTACATTCAGTTCGGAAGGATTGCTCTTAGCCAGGGCGCTGATTTCGTCGTCGGATTTACCGATGATTTCGATGTTGGCCGTCAGGCGAGAACGACGCAGTTGCGGCAGGATTTCTTCAGCCAGTGTGCTGAATACGGAAGAGATGTTTTTGATTTCCTGTTCGCGTTGTTCCGGATCTTTATACATAGAGAGTACGCGCAGTACGAGGTCTTTGTCCTGGATGTTGGATTTGGAAACCAGTTCCTGGAAACCTTCCCAGTCCTGAGCTGTGTAACGAGCGTCAACCGGAGCGTCAACCTGCATCTTTTTCAGTTCTTTGGCCAGGTATTTGTTGGTGTTGCCTTCGCGTTTTTCAGCCAGGCCGGTGTTCAGTTTCACACCACCGTCAGGAGAAGCGTAGGCGGAGATTTCGATGGCTACGTTCTGGTTGGGAGCTTCGTCGGCGTTCTTAACCAGGTCTTTCCAGTCGGCCAGTTCTTCTTTCTTCAGTTCTTTCGTACGCAATTCAGCCTGTTGGATAAGGAACATGATGTTAGCATCGTGAGCTTCTTTGATGATGCGTTGGAATTTGTCGGCTGCGATAGCTGCGTTAGCCGTAGTGGCATCAGCCAGTTCGGAAGTGGCGATTACGCCTTCGCCGATTTTTACGTCCGGCAACTTCACGGTTTTGTTTTTGATCTTAGCATCGAAAGTCAGGTAAAGTTCCGACTTTTTCATGGCCGGTTTGTACGTGAAAGAAGATTTCATCGTGACGTTGGCGCCTTCTTTCTGCGGAATTACCTGGTTGTTGCCTTTTACTTTTTCGCCTTGGTAGGTGTAGGCAGTACCCCAGGCTTCTCCGCCTTCATAACGAAGAACCGGAGTTACGGTAACAACTGCTTTCTTGTTAAACCATTTAGCAGGGAAAGTGGCGTTGATGGTCACAGGCACTTTGCCTCCGATAGCTTCCAGCGGCTGCGGCTCAGCTTTGATGTACTGTTCTGCTAACGGTTTCAGCTTGTTTGAACAAGAAGAAAAGGTTAAGATAGCTGCCAATACAAAGAAAGGCAATAAAAACTTTTTGTTCATAATGTGATGTAAGTTTAAAATGTTACTATGTTTATATATTCACTTCCAAATATCCCTTAGCCATCAAAGTGCAAAACTAAAGCATTTTTTTGTTATGAATGGCAAAGATAAGATAAAATCTTTCTAATTAATACTTATTAATGAATCTACGCAGAGTTTTATATTATAATAGGTGTAAAAGACAGCTAAATGGATGTTTTTTCTGGACAAACGTCTAACTTCGTTAAGTAAAAATTCGCATAATACGCCGTCCGGAAATACCTTCCGGACGGCTGCATAGGCGTACCTTATTGTACATTTTTGATTAA